>JAJZKS010000108.1 GCA_021850835.1 Thermoplasmata archaeon | reverse complement strand
TATGATTGCAGTGACTTTGCCCCCATATTTTTCCTTAAGCCTGACTGCTTCCTCAACGGAATTCTCGCTGAGGTTTTCCAGTTTCAGGGGCACATTCTTCAATTGCGGCTCGCCGGTTGTGGGATCAGACTTGACCTGCTCAAGGTCCGGCATCTGCTTTATCAGAACTATAATGTCCACCATTAAACTCACCGTTTACATATCCTGAAGCCCTTCATCTCCCTTTATCTTTTGTGTACAAATAATATTGAAAGCTGCCATGCGACGCATTTGCATGCACTATTGCCTGAGTAGGATTTGCATCCAAGGAGACCGGCTGTAATGCCCTTTATTGCTTCTGACAAACCCGGGGCAATGAATAAACAAGCCTAAATAGGCAGTGAAAATATTACTGGTACGGGATGGAGTTCCCTAACGTCTCTGGTGGACTGATGACTCCTAGGCGGCCATGCCATAACTGGCTGCAATATTATGCTCAAGGAGTGATGCATTGTCCTATCGAAGTTTGCTTTACAGGAACGAGCCGGAAAATCCCTCGCGCATTGACGATGCCCCCGATTTCTTTATTGACCTGAACCTGGACCACATCGTTGAAGGCATTGAAAAGCCCTGGCAGGAATTCAACCTCAGAAAGTGGTTATTCTATCCCCTGCAGGAAAAGGCAGATATACAATACAGGCAGGAAACCTTCACCGATCTCCATGACCCGGAAATAAGAAAGGCTATCAGGGACCTGGCCACAGGCATAGCTATCATCCAGAGAAGCATAGACTCGCAGGAAAGGCTTTACGATTTGCAGAAGGAAGGGTGGTTCCTGGCAACTTCAAGGAATTACTGCACTCTGGTGAGAAACCTTGAAGCATGCCTGTCCGGAAAGGACCTGCGCTCAACATCAATGAAAATGTTCTGGGAGTATCTATTGGAATACATGCAGTCTGCAGATTTCAGAACTCTGGAAGAAGATATCCGGGAAACTGAGAAATCTTTGGCTCATGTGAGGTACAACCTTGTAATCAAATCAGACAGGGTAACGGTAATGGCCACAGGGGACAGCAACGAAGAAGACTATGCAAAAACCGTGCTGGAAGTCTTCTCCAAATTCAGGGAGACTAATTACCAGCCAAAGGAGCAGGATTACAGGCGGTTTATGGGTGAGGGCTATGTCCAGGCCCAGATCCTTGGCATGATCGAGATACTCTATCCAAGGGATATTGGCAATCTGAGGAAATTTTCTGCCACTCACAGGAATTTCATAGATGAAACCCTGCTGAGGCTTTCTAGAGAAGCTCCGTTCTACATATCATACCTTGAGTATATCGCGCCGCTAGAGGAGAAAGACCTTCAATTCTGTATCCCGGAATTTCTTGAAGATCAGGGGGTATATGCTGAGGAGTGTTTTGATCTTGCGCTTTCCGCCAAGCTGAGCAAGGAAGGCGGCAAGCCGGTAACAAATAGCTTCCGTCTGGACGGGAATAAACGGATAATTGTGGTAACTGGACCCAACAATGGTGGAAAAACAACATATGCCCGGTCAATTGGCCAGCTGTTCTACCTGGCTTCTCTCGGCCTGCCTGTCCCCGCGAGAAATGCAGTCCTGACAGTTCCTGACAGGATATTTACCCACTTTGAGCGATCAGAGAGCCTTGAGAATCTCAGGGGAAAGCTAGAAGACGATCTTGTGAGGATCAGGCATATAATTGAGTCCTCTACAGCGAAAAGCGTAGTGGTCATAAATGAGATGCTGAGTTCCACTACTGTAAGGGACGCTTCCGGCATCGGGAAGAGAATCATCGGGCTAATAAGAGAAAAAAGCTGTTTCTGTATCTTTGTGACTTTTCTTGATGAATTCACCAGGCTGGATTCCACTGTGAGCATGGTCGCCCAGGTAGACCCGGAAAATCCTGAGATCAGAACCTTCAGGGTTCTTATGGAACCTTCAAACGGGCTAGCCTATGCAAGGGCACTCGCCCGTAAACATCACGTTTCAGAAGATGAAATAAGGAGGAGGCTCGCGGATGAAAAACACACCTGATGAAAGAACAGTGATAGAATCTAATCTTCTCTGCCCGGACAAGCCATTTGATCCTGAAGGGAAACTGCCCTGGAACCTGGAGGATATTCTGAAGGATCTGGAGATAAATCTCATCCTGGATGGAATGGCAAGGGGCGATGATGAAATAAGAAGCCAGTGCAGGCTTGTGATCATGACAATGCTGCAGACTGAGAGGGAAATCAGGCACAGGCAGGATACCATAAAAGACGCACTGGCCAACAGGGAAACCACAAGGAAGATGCGCCTGATCCTCTTGGCTGCAGTGAAGAAGGCACGGGAACAGTGGTTCTGGCTCTCAAGGTCCGGTAGGAACCCGGAGTTTTCCCTTCATGAATCGCTTTCAATAATGGGGGTCTACCTTTCTGCCCTGTCAGAACTGAGGGAGCTGGCAATTAAGGAGAAAGACAATTTCTCTTCCCATGGGTTCTCCAAACTATTTTCTCTCTTCACAGACGTATTTGATGAAAGATACTCATCCATTCTGATCGAAACACTTGCCAGGCTACAGTTCCCAAATGGCATCAGAGTCTCAGGATTGCTTGGAGGCAGGGGGGAACTTGGTGGCTTCACTCTACTTGAGCCGGAAATGAAGCGTGGTGTGAAGATTGCAATGAATCGGTTAAAGGAAAGAAGATATACCTTTGTTCTCCCTCCAAGGGATGAGCATGGCCCAACAGAACTGGCCAGCCTCAGGGCCAGGGCAATACTTCCTGTGGCCAGATCCATAGAGAACGCGGGAGAAAGGGTACTCAATTTCATCAGGTCAATTGCCGCGGAACTTGCATTTCTTGAGGGGTGCATCAACCTGGCAGAGGATCTGGAGGCAGTAAATGCAGGTGTATGCTTCCCTGAACCAAAACCTGGAAATGATTCATACATAGAATTCAAGGGGCTTTATGACACTGCATTGAACCTGAAAATAGGTGGCAATGCCATTTCAAATGACCTTTCCGGAGGAAACCAGAAGCTGGTTATCATTACCGGCGCAAACAGGGGCGGGAAGTCCACATTCATCAGGAGCATCGGGCAGGCTGTCCTGATGATGCAGGCTGGAATGTTTGTAGGGGCCTCCCAGTTTTCATCAGCTATCTTCAGCGGTGTGTTCACGCACTTCAAGAGGGAGGAGGATCGGACTATGGTGCAGGGGAAATTTGATGAGGAACTTGAAAGGATGGATCAGATAATCGGCCATATTTCCGGAAGGGCGCTCATGCTATTCAACGAATCATTTGCGGCAACCAATGCCAGAGAAGGGGCTGAAATTGCAGGCGAAATAGTGAATGCCATGGCGGAAAGCGGTGTGACCACAATTCTAGTTACCCATCTTAACGAATTTGCAGAGCTCATTACACTGAAGGCGAAAAGCGACAACAGGTTCCTGATTGCTGAAAGGTCAGAGGGCGGTGAGAGAACTTTCAGAATTCTTCCCGGAACGCCGGAGGAGACAAGCTATGGTGCTGATCTCTATGAAAGGGTGTTCGGGGAGCCTCTCATGGATTAGGCATGTTCCATGGAAAGAAGTTTGTCTTCTTTCCGGAACTTAGAAAAACAAGATGGATTCAGTTCAGTATGAGACCTTGGGCACCTTTGTCTTTTCCATCATGATTTCATAGTACCCATCATGGTCAACCACAGCGATCAGCTTGTTACCCGTCTTCTGGATCCATGCTGGAGCATCAGCCCTGGTTTCGCTGTCATATTCATCGGAAGAGTACAGGGAAATTACCTCTTTGGGGCCTGCATGGCTGTATGCTTTTATGAGCTCCCAGAATGGGCCAGGGCAAAGTACATCTCGAGCATCAACAATTCTGTCAGGCTTTATTTCTGCAACCATTTTTGAATTCACCACCATAGATTTTCCCTCCTTTCCCAAAATGGGAATTTCAAGGGACTAATCTCCCTGAAGCATAACCTGTCTGGACATAACAGGCTTCCCTAACATGTGACACGCATAGGCTGCACAAATCACTGAAACATCTCGACAAATATTTTGCGTGCATAGCTTATACTGAACATTTTTTTCCTGCAAAAATTAGTTCATGAATTGGACAATAGGACAGGTATGGGAGATTTTTCCTTTTCGCCTTCCTAATCTTTTTTGCTCAAAATCCACCATTCGATGCATTCACATAGATGCGACATTACTGGGAAAACCCTATTTCCAGTGTTCGGAGCTTGGCATAGGCATAAGCGATAGAAAGGGTCACGGCTGCTGTTGATAAGGCTACCAATGCTCCGGCGAAGCTCTGTTTCTGGTGCATAAAGAACAAGAAAAACAGGAGAAAGTGTCCGTTGACAACAGAGGAAAGGGCGGCAAATGCAATTTGCAATAACGTGTTATCCCGCTTTGACATTCCACTGGCCATTCAAAAATATTAGCTAGTGTTTTTTTAACTTTTAAGCAAAGTGGGAATTTGTGCGTCACAATTCAGCAGGGCCCATTCAAAGGACAAAGGCAGGCATTATCAGAAGAACTGCCAGAAGTTGTCCTGCCAGAGATCGTATTCTTCCTCCTTTTCTTCAATGTGCTCTATCTTGAAACCTGAATTTTTCTCACTCTTGTTGTACATCCTCATAAGTTCATCCTTTCCCAAGTGGGCAAGCTCATCAAACCTGTTCTTAACCATTTCTTCCATGTGGGGATGAAGCCTGGTGAGCTTGTGACCTGTGAAACAAACCTTGTAAAACCTCTTCTTGTCAAGTGTCACATCAAATACTTTCCACCTGATGTCTATCTGCCCAGAAAACTCATTTCCCACAAGATTTGCAAGGGCTTCCACAATCTTTGGTGCATCGTTCTCAGTTACTGTAAAATTGATTTCAAGTCCTTTTTCCATGTTATCTGTAGCATATTCTAACTTCATTATATTACAATGTTTATGCCTGTCCACAAATCAGGCCATATTGATATATTATTGCACATCAAAGAAGCTTTAATCCATATTAAGCCAAAAGATAATTATCATGACGACTCATATTAGAGGTATCGAGGGAAATTTATGGAAGACGATTCCCATGCTTATCTGGTCAATTTTAAGAGAACTGCCTTCTCAAGGTCCCGCCCAAATGATCCTGAAAGGGATGTCTATAATCCAATAAGGATGGACGAGGCACTTGGAAACCTTATCAAATCAGCTGTTTCTGAAACAGGAATCAAGCCCGAGGAGATCAATGACGTCATCACAGGATGTGCAATCCAGGCTGACGAGAACTGGCTTTACGGAGGCCGTCACCCTGTTTTCATGGCAGGGTTGCCCTTCAATGTGCCATCCATGGCCATGGATCGGGCCTGCTCGTCATCGCTCAATGCCATGAGCATAGGCTCAATGGAGATCATGACAGGAAATTCGGACATAGTGCTGGCAGGGGGAATGGAGCATATGACACATGTGCCGCTGAACGGCAACCAGAATGTGAAGCCGAACATCAAGCTCATTGTAAGGCCTGAATATGCAAGGTATGACATGACGACTTCCTACAACATGGGACTCACAGCCGAGAAGCTGGCAAAACTCAGGAACATCACAAGGGAAGAGATGGACATGTTCGCCACGGACAGCCACAAGAGAGCGGCAAAGGCCCAGGAAGACGGATATTTCAAGGGCGAGATCCTTCCCATCGAAGTTGAGCAGGGGGATGACTTTGTTACAATAGACAAGGACCAGAGCATCAGGCCACAGACTACGGTGGAATCCCTGTCACAGTTGCCGCCAGCTTTCATCAAGGATGGAGTAATCACGGCGGGGAACTCCTCGCCCCTGAATGCAGGCGCATCCCTGACCGTCCTAATGTCAGGGAAGAAAGTCCGCGAATATGGCTTGAAGCCCCTTGCAAGGGTAAAGGGATTCTCCTGGGCAGCAGTTGATCCCACCATAATGGGTGAAGGCCCGGTTCCAGCCTCAAGGAAACTTCTCGAAAAAGAGGGGCTCAAGGCGGATGACATAGACCTGTGGGAGATAAACGAAGCCTTCGCCGTTGTGGCACTCAATGCCATGAAGGAGATAGGCATAGGACATGACAGGGTCAATATTCATGGCGGCGGCATTGCTATCGGGCATCCGCTTGGAGCTACAGGCGCAAGAATTGCAGGAACCCTGGCAAGGGAACTTAACGAGAAGAAGAAGACCTATGGAATTGCCACACTCTGCGTGGGTGGAGGGCAGGGTTATTCTTTGCTAATGGAGAGGATGTAATATGGATTTTGATTTCCCGGAGGATATCAACAATGCAAGAAAGAAGGCCCAGGAATTTGCAATAACGTGTTATCCCGCTTT
>JAJZKS010000107.1 GCA_021850835.1 Thermoplasmata archaeon | reverse complement strand
CTTCTGAAGCACTATTTTCACGGAACCAGCCCCCTGCTGTCAGGAACCTCAGCCTTGAGATAAATGACGGGGAAATAATGGGATTTGCCGGCCTGAATGGAGCCGGAAAGACCACGACAATTAGAATCGTCTGCGGTATCATCTTCCCCACTGGCGGAAATGTTCTGGTAAACGGCAAGGATATTGTCAAGGAGAAAGTTGCTGCATCCAAGCACATTGGATGGGTTCCCGAACTCCCGAACTTCGAACCAACCGGCAAATCCGTACAGCTTCTGAAATATTATGCAGGCTTCTATGGGATTCCGCCCAAGGAGGCTGAGACAAAGGCAGAAACACTCCTGAAGAAATTCAACATATGGGATGCCAGAAAGAGGCCATTGAAGGATTATTCTCAGGGCATGAAGAAGCGTTTCTCCATAGCTGCTGCCATGATGGGAGACCCTGACAATTTTCTATTTGACGAAACTCTGAATGGCCTAGACCCGGAAGGAGTGAAGAACATGAGGGACTTCATGCTGTCTCTCAAGAAGGAGGGCAAGGCTGTTTTTCTTTCTTCTCACATACTTTCGGAATTGGAAAACGTTGCAGACAGGATTGCAATAATAAAGCGCGGGGAGATAGTGAAAGTTGTTGAGAGATCTGAGCTCAGCAACCTTGGTGAATTATCCGTGAAAATAGTGCTTCAGAAGGCCGACGACAATGCTGTATCTTTGCTTCAGCAGTTCGGAAAACCTGAAAACAGCGGCAATGAGATCACTTTGCGCAGCCTTAATATTCCATCCGATGAGGTATATAAGGTCTCGGATGTCCTCTTCAAGGCCGGTTACAGGGTAATTTCAATATCCACAGAGAGCGAAGGGCTTGAGGACTATTTCCTTGAACTGGTGGGGAGTGGAAAATGAGGGACTTCATATACGATCTCAGAAGAACTTTGACGGGTAAATTCACCATCGTTATGATAGTGCTGATTGTGCTGGCCACCGTGGGGATAGCCTATGCATCGGTTAGTGGAAACAGTAGCTCAACTTTAATAAACCCAAGCAGTACTGCATACGTCTTGCCTGCGGTTTATAACAATAACGGTACGTACAAAGTTGTAGACTTCGCTGTTAATGGTTATGGAGAGCCAGTGAATGGACTTCATGTAGTAACTTGGCTATCAAATTCTGGGAGTGATTTTGTTTCTGGTTCGTCAAAAAACGCGACACCAATTTACATTAACGGAAGCACAAATAACAATGGATATTTCAATGCAACAGTTTCTTCAAAGTCAAATTATTCTGCCTATTATTATTCAAGCGAATATATTAGTGATGTTAATACTTCATTAATTGATGTTCCTATTTATTACAGCAACAACAATTTATCGTCTTCGATTTATTCAGCCACGTATTCTAATTTAAGACTAAGCCTAAGCCTTGTGAACCATTCCTTTTATTATCTTTTAAAAGTTGCAAATGAATCAAGCAAGATTAAAAGCAATCTTCTAATTTATTACAACTCTGATAGCGGGAAGCCAATGTCTAATGAGGATATTTATTATTTTGTCACCAATGCAACCGGATATGGTATTCCCATGCCAGAATCACAGATGACATATTTGAGGACTGTGGGTGGATTTCACTCTGATATATTCTCCCTCCCCTTGAATAGAACCGCAAATAATGCTCTAATAATTGTGGAATTGTTTTCTACTCCGAAAAATGAAACTGTAGCCTACGCTGGAACTTTTTATTCCTCTTCCTCTGCATCTTCTCAGATTGAGGGCATACTTCAACTGCCCTACGAGTTTCTCATTCCTATTCTTGGCATTTTTTCCGCTTACTTCTATTACGGAAAAGACAAGGCCTCCGGAGTTCTTGAATCCATAATAACCAGACCCGTGACAAAGGGTAGGATAATGGTTTCAAGGTTTACAGGTGGAGCTCTCAGTTTCCTTGCTGCCATATTCATCGCGTTGGCCCTTACCGATCTTCTGGTCCTAAAGTATACTGATACCGCACTTTCTGCCTCTTCATTTGCAAGCATACTTTTAGGCTATACCGTGGAGGCCATAGGCTTTGCGGGAATTGTTTATTTTGTCTCTCAATTTGTAAAATCTCAGGGTGGAATACTGGGCATAGGTATCGGACTGTTCTTTGTCATGGTAATATTCTGGAGTATGCTCATGGACATAATTCTTTTCGAGGTCCATGCAAATCTCGCTGTTAAATCAGGAGTCGTGGACACTATAATCCTCAATTCTTTATCTCCTGCATATTTCCCGACACTTGTGCTTGATTACCATACCAATTCATATGGAAGCATTCTGGGGGTGGGTTCCGGCATTTTAGCCTCAAGTGTTGGCATAACCCTAGCCTCAGTGGTAATTGTCGGCATAATATGGGTGGTAGTTCCGGCCCTTGCTTCATTCTTCCTTGCCCGATCGAGGGACTGAGGCATCCATAATTTTTCCAGGAATATTTCACTCACACTTTTGCCAATATTTATAAGCAAAATCCATATTCACGAAGGCATCGATGTCAAGGGCCCGTAGCTCAGCTAGGTAGAGCATCTGGCTTTTAACCAGGTGGTCGGGGGTTCGAACCCCCCCGGGCCCGTAAATGGGGTGAAAAGGAATGGGAAAATTCAATGTGCTGCAGCACGATCTGGTACCGGAACACCATGTGGTTCCAAAGAGTGAAGAAGATAAGGTTTTAAAGGAGTTAGAAATAGCTAAGGACCTATTACCAAAAATAAGCAGGAGTGATCCCGCAATAAAGGCACTGGAAGAGATTCATGGACCGCTCGACACCGGTACGATTATCAGAATCGTCAGAAGAAGTCCCACCATGGGATACTCTACTTATTATAGGGTTATTACCAGCGAGGTTTTTAAATGAAGGAATTGGTTGAATATTTTTTCAAGAATGAAAGTGTCGTAAGTCATCTGATCGAATCATACAACAATTTTATTGCTACAGTGGGGAACCCTGATAGCATAATGCAGCAGATAGTGGATGAAACAAAGGTATCTGACGACGACGAACCGGGAGCTATGGTTCTTGACCAGAGCAAGACCGGTGGTCGTGAAATTAAGGTATACTTCGGGAGACTTCGGGAGAAGGGAAGATACGTTGGTGAACCCACCATCTGGGCTGATAAGCCTGAAATAAAGGAAGCCTCTGGCGCGTCAAACCAGATCACGCCCACAGAGGCAAGGCTCAGGGACCTCAATTACATGGCTCCAATAACCCTCAGGGTCAGGGTCGTTGAGGACGGTGTTGAAAGGGAGCCGGAGAACATCAAAATCGGCGACATTCCCGTTATGGTGAGGTCAAGGGTGTGTACGCTTACAGGAAACAACCTGGACCAGTACATTGAGAAAAACAACGGCCCAGTTGAGGCTACAAGACGTGAAAAGCTTCAGTATGTGGGCGAAGATCCGGATGATTCTGGCGGTTACTTTATTATCGGAGGTTCAGAGAGGGTAATAGTTTCCCTTGAGGATCTGGCTCCAAACAAAATACTCGTGGAATACGAGGACAAGTACGAGGCAAAAGTCGAAGTGGCAAAGGTATTCTCGCAGAAATCAGGCTTCAGGGCACTGACCTCCATGGAGAGAGGAAATGACGGCATTATCAGTGTTTCCATTCCCAGCGTTGCTGGTGCCATACCCCTTGTGATTCTGATGAAGGCACTTGGCATGGAGAAAGATGTTGACGTTCACAATGCAATAGCCTCGGCACAGGCAATGGAGCCAATAATATATGCAAATCTTGAGGAAGCAAGAAACCCCAAGATTTTCCCACCCAATGGAGTGAACAACAACGAAGATGCCATAGCGTACCTGGAAAAGAGGTTTGCAGCCGGCCAGGCCAAGGAATTCAGGGAAAAGAAAGTTTCCCAGATGCTTGACAGGTCTCTCCTTCCCCATTTGGGCGATTCTCCTGAAGACAGGATGAAGAAAGCCATATACCTTGGCAGAATGGCAAGGTCTCTTCTAGAACTTCATCTGGGCATAAGAAAGGAGGACGACAAGGATCATCTTGCAAACAAGAGGGTAAAGCTGGCAGGAGACCTTCTGGATGAACTTTTCAGGAATGCATTCCAGGCTGTTATGAAGGATCTGAAGTACCAGCTTGAGAGAACCTACAACAGGAAGAAGGGAATTCGCCTGAAACCTGCTGTAAGGCAGGACCTCATGACACAGAAGATACTTCATGCAATGGCCACAGGAAACTGGATTGGCGGAAGAACCGGAGTATCACAGCTGCTGGACAGGGTTTCAAACGTCAGCACAATAAGTCACATGAGAAGGATAATATCTCCTCTCACAAGGTCCCAACCTCACTTCGAAGCAAGAGACCTTCATCCCACACAGTGGGGCAGGATATGCCCAAACGAGACGCCAGAGGGGCAGAACTGTGGCCTTGTGAAGAATGCTGCGCTGATCATCAACGTGACTGAGGGTATTGACCCGACAATAGTAATGGAGACACTCAGGGGCATGGAAGTCCAGGATGTGGAAGGCGAGAATCCAGATGCTGGCAGGGCCTACCTGAACGGTGACCTTATTGGATATCACATGAATCCGGAGGAACTCACCCAGAAGGTAAGGGAGGAGAGAAGAAGAGGTAAACTCTCCAACGAGGTTAACGTTAGATATGATGGATCAACAAGAGAAGTTATCATTAACTGTGATCGCGGAAGAATAAGGCGCCCTCTTCTTGTGCTGAAGAACGGCAACACCGTGATCAACACTGATATGCTCAACAAGCTGAACGATGGCGAGTTTGCCGTGGAGGATCTTATCAGGCGCGGAGCGCTTGAGTTCGTTGACGCGGAAGAGGAGGAGAATCTGTACATAGCAGTCTATGCATATGATTTCCCGGAAAGATGCCCCCGCTGCAATGCATACCTTTACAGGAGCAAGCTCACATGGGTTAATCCCGGGGAAGGCTCAGAAGCAAATTCCCCTGTAATATTGAGATGCGATCAGTGCGGAAACACATTTGAATCTCATAAAATCCTCACAGAGGAACACACGCATCTGGAAGTTGACCCATCGCTGATTCTTGGTGTCACGGCTTCAGTTACTCCATACCCGGAACATAATTCATCTCCAAGGATCACAATGGCTGCAGCCATGACCAAGCAGTCCATCGGGCTGGCCTCAACAAACTTCAGAATAAGGACAGACACAAGGGGCCATGTGCTTCACTACCCGCAGATTCCTCTCGTGAAGACAAAGATAATGGATTTCATAAAATACGATAAGAGGCCTGCTGGGCAGAATTTTGTTGTAGCAATCATGTCGTATCAGGGATACAACATTCAGGACGCACTTGTATTCAACAAGGCTGCCGTGGAAAGAGGACTGGGCAGGAGCACATTCTTCAGGACATACAGCGCAGAGGAGCGCCGTTATCCGGGTGGCCAGGAGGACAAGTTCGAAATTCCGACCCATGATGTCCTTGGGGCCAGAGCTGAGGAGTTTTACCGGAACCTGGATGAGAATGGCATAATATATCCTGAATCCTATGTTGAGGGTTCAGAGGTGCTTGTGGGCAAGACATCCCCGCCAAGATTCCTGGAAGAGGGCGGAGACAAGCTCGGACCTCAGAGACGCAGGGAATCTTCCATAACCATGAGGCCCAATGAGAAAGGATTTGTGGACAATGTTATATTAACGGTTTCAGAAAGCAACAGCAGGGTCGTTAAGATCAGGGTCAGGAGCGAAAGGATACCTGAACTTGGCGACAAGTTCGCATCCAGGCACGGGCAGAAAGGTGTTATCGGTGCAGTGGTTCCACAGGAGGACATGCCATTTACAGAGGACGGCATAATCCCTGACCTCATAATTAATCCACATGCCATTCCTTCAAGAATGACAGTTGGGCACATCCTTGAGATGATTGGAGGGAAGATCGCCTCAATGAAGGGAGAGATAATCGACGGTACGATATTCAGCGGAGAGCCCGAAAGGAGCCTGAGAGACGGACTCATAAAATACGGCTTCAGGCAGTCGTCCAGCGAGGTCATGTACGATGGAATAACGGGACGCAAGTTTGATGCTGAAATCTTCACCGGAGTGATCTACTACCAGAAACTGCATCACATGGTGGCAGGGAAGTTCCACGCCAGGTCAAGGGGACCTGTGCAGATACTCACCAGGCAGCCAACAGAAGGGCGTTCCAGACAGGGAGGTCTGAGGTTCGGTGAAATGGAGAGGGATACACTCATAGC
Organism: Thermoplasmata archaeon; assembly: GCA_021850835.1. The sequence continues at coordinate 105 of JAJZKS010000107.1, read as the reverse complement.
ACATGGTGCGGCAATGGTCATAAAGGACAGGCTTCTGGACCAGAGCGATGGAACCATTCTCTATGTATGTGGAAATCCCAAATGCGGCCACATTGCAATACTGGA
>JAJZKS010000106.1 GCA_021850835.1 Thermoplasmata archaeon | reverse complement strand
TCTGATGCCTGGCGGATTCTACAACAACCGTAACGGTGGAAACAGACCCCCTAGAGACGACTTTAACGATTAAACTATTAATAAAATTATAAAACCAAAATCATGGCTCTAAGAGCCATTATCCAACTTTTTTCTGTGCATAGTACATTTCAAGAACCTCCTCAGTGGTGGTTGCATCTTCAGGAGTCTTGTCATCGCGCCATCTGCCAGTGAACCTCGGGAACCTGATTGCCAGGCCAGCTCCTTTCTCAACTTTGTCAAATGCACATGAATGTACTGGGCTTACAGTAATTTCGGCGCCAATGATTTCCAAGACGGCCTTGGGGTCAAACCAAACATCGGGAACAAGGCCACTTTCCACTCTTGCTGGTTTCCTGTCAATGACAAAATCTGCAAGTTTAGCTGGGAGCCCGAAAAGGACGTCGTCTGTGAACCCTGTGCCTAACTTGCAGACAGATTCAAAGGTATCCTGGCCCTTGTTGTATGTTGCCATCAAAAGGGCACCGTATGTTCCTTTTCTCCTGCCATGCCCTCCGAATGCCCCAATGATCACCAGGTCCAGTGTATCCTCAAAAGTGGACTGATAGTCTCTCTTTACCTTGATCCAGAGCCATCCTCTTGCCCCAGCCCGGTATATGGAATCTGGCGAAACATTCTTTGCGACCAGGCCTTCGCATCCGGAATTTATTGCCTCGTTGAAGAAGCCATTTACTTCCTCCGGATCTGAGGAAAGGAGCATGGTTGCGCATTTGAAATCGTCATTCTCTGTGAAGAGCGATTGCAGGATTTTCCTTCTTTCAAGGTACGGGACCTTGTTGAGGGCCCTCCCATTGAGGAAAAGTATATCAAAGAGGAAAACCACTACTGGAATTTCTTCCATCTTCGATTTCAAGTCGTACTTCCGGCCCCTTCTCTGGGAAACCATCTGGAACGGGTAAAGTTCTCCAGTTTCTGCGTTATATGGAACTGCCTCGCCATCGAGGATGCAGGAATCTACCTTGAAATCCCTCAACGCATGTTCTACGATATCTGGGAAATTTGACGTTGTTTCCTCAGACCCTCTTGAGAATATTTTCGCTTTGCCGTCTCGGATGTGTATCTGGGTCCTCATCCCATCATACTTGTACTCAAATGCTGCTTTTCCGCCCATTTTATCCAGTATGTCCCTGACCTCGGGTAGTCTCTCTGCAAGCATGACCTTGGCAGGAACCATTGGGGTGGGCCCCATCTGCAGGACCTTTTCCAGTTTCCCGTCTCTCAGGAGTTCCGCCAGTTCTCCGAGATCAGGATGAAAATTGTAAGCCTCGTCTATTTCTTCTGAGTGCTGTTTGTCTGAAAATGCCAGAACAAGTGCATCAAGTATAGTTGCGTCCGATACGCCGAGCCTCAGTCTCCCGGTAATTATCCGGGTTATGTACATGCCTTCATCCGGCGTGGCATTCAAGAGCAAATCCTGATATATCCCAATCTTAGTCCTGATGCTCCCTTCACCTTTAATCCGGGCAAGCTTGGTCAGTTCATCGTAGACATAATCAACACTCAGTTCACTTGAGAAAAGGGCGTTCTGTGACTTCTTTTCTGAAATTATCTTTGCAACTGTTCCAAGGTCACCCTCCTTTATGAACATGGCATCAATTTCTTCTTCCTTCTTGCCTGATATTGTGGAAAGGCCCTTGATTATGAGCTTGTTTGCCATTCCCAGTTCCAGGCCCTCGTAATCCGGAAGCAGTTTACCCTGTGTCAGGTATACAAGTTTCTTAAGATCCCTGTTTGCTGATTTTAGAAGTCTCACTAGAATTTCAGTAAGTTCCAGCCTCTTGGTTGTATTGGACATCTCTGTGAACCTTTCTGAGACCTCCAGGAAATTCATGCCTTAATATCCGCTTAACCTATTAAACGTTAATTTCAGAGACCTTCGGCTTTCCCCTCATTTCTGCCCTCAGGTAAAAGCCCGCGGACGCACAGGAGAGGCCAAGGGCTCCCAGGAATGCCCATGAATCCACGAATCCGCTGTAATGCGCGATGATAGTAAAAATGGTCGGGGAAAATGCCCCGATAATATTCTGCACAAAGTTCACGAAGGATAGTGAGAATGAAAGCATTCCCCTGTCAGGAGTCCTCTCAACCACAAGTGTATACAGCATGCTAAGGGAATTGACCGTGAGAATTCCCAACACAACCATCAATGCAACAAGAAGGTAGAAATCCTGTACGAATGCGACTGCAATTGTAAACAGTGCCAGGAGGATTGTAGAACCCAGAAAGAGAATAATGCGCCTCCTGACAACACCGAAGATGTATCCTCCAAGTGCACCGCCGATGAAACCCACCATGAGGTAGATTGTTCCAAGGGCACTGGCAAGATTAGGTGGAAGGTGCAGCTGTGATTCTGCGTAATATACAAAGAGCTGCCCTATTATCGTCTCAGTGAGGATGCCGGCAAGAGCTATGATAGGAAGGAGCCATATTATTGGGATTCGCAATACATCCCCCGCCCTCCTGAAAATGTTGATCCTATTTTTCGGGTCTGGTCTGTAGGAACGCAGTACATAGAGGTTTTCTGCAGCAAGGAATAGCATGACTGCACCAGCAAAGTATAGGGGGACTCTCCACCCAAACAGCTGGTCCAGGAAATTCCATCCAATGATTCCCATTCCACCACCAAGATTAAAGGAGCCATTGAAAAGTCCAACGTAAAAACTGTACCTCTCCCTAGGAACAATGTCCGCAAGCAGCCCCAGTGCGGGTGAGAAGAAGAGTGCAGAACCTATTCCCGCAAACAGCCTGAATGTGAACAGTTCGTAAAGATTCTGTGACATTCCTGTGAGCACCACAGATGCCCCAAGTATACTAATGCCCAGCACCGAAGTGTAACGGTTACCTATCCTGGAGGACAACAGTCCCCCCACCATCTGGAATGCTGAAAGGCCGATGTAAAATGCAGTTGTTATGATTCCGAGCTGCACCAGTCGGAGCTTAAGGTCTTGTGAGATGTAAGCGAGGCCAGGGGCAATATTGAACCAGTTCAGCGCGTAAACAGCCCTGGAAACATTTATTGAACCAGCCTGAACCCGGTAACCCACGTTCCATCTGATGTCCAGCTTGTATTACTACTTGAGTATTATTCTGCCAGAAAAGCAAAATTATCCATGACAACATGGCGAAGGTTTTCCTGCTGGAACCACGAACTCATGTATTTTTTCTTTGATAGGCTCATGCCGTCCTTGAATTCAAACCCCTTATACGTTATATCAGTTAGGATAAGCCCATTTGGATCCATCAACTTAGGATATTTTCCCTCCCGGGAAAATGGGTCCCCTTGGTTTTCTGCATAAGAATGTTCAAGTGCATATGCAGTAATTGACCTGATCTGGTTCCAAAGGAAACTCCTTCCCTTGTAGTCAATAAAAATTCTTTCGCCCTTCCTGGATACAGATATTGATTTTATGGTTCTGACAGTGTTCCTGCCATCCATTTTGCAAAAATTCCTGAAGTCATGCTGCCCCTTGAAAGGTTTGAGGGCTTGTCTGAGATATGGCCCTACATTGCCTCCGAGAATTATGTACCGGTAGGTCTTGTAATCGCAGTGCCTTGGGTTAAAAGTCTCTGGAACCACGGCATAGCTGTGGAACATCATCTCAGGAATCTTTCCGTTGAGAACGCCCATAACCATGGAAGGTTTCCTTTCAGTGTCCACTGCAAATGCATTTGATATGGCTGATACCCCCCTGTCAGTTCTGGCTGCAGATTGTACTGAACTTGAAATACCTGCCTTCTCCAATACCCGTATTATGGTGTCCTCAATGCTTTTAGTCCCATTTCCCTTCTGGAAACCTGTAAACTGCCAGCCAAAATAGCCAAACTTGATGAGGAGCCTCAAGCATTGGTTAATTACAAGGATATTTAAGATAGGTCGGTTTTCTCAAGAGTGCTACATATTGCAGGCTTGGGCGTTTCTGGATCCTACCTTCTCAGGAGGCTTTCGGATGCAGGAATTGAAGCCGTAGGTTATGATCCAAAGAAGCCTGGTTTTTACGTACCCTGCGGTTATGCTGTGAATATTAACAGGCTTCGGGATTTCACTGGGAAAGTAGGGCTTGAAGCCGATTCATATCTTGAGGCCAAGGCAGATTCTGTTACATTTGCAAGTGACTCTGGCTTGAACATCCGATTGCCTTCGGTTGGATTCAGCACAATAGACAAGAACAGGCTGGAGGCGGACATGCTTCTTGGCCTTGAATTCGAAAGAAAACCTTCTGCCATTCCCTCCAAAAAGAAGGATATCCTGATAGATGCCACAGGTGTATCCCGGTATTATCTTGGACCTGCCAGTGGAGATATCCTTATGAGAACCAGGGAATATCTCACTGATACTGCACCGCAAGATGGTTTTTACTTCAGGTACTTCCCTTCAGGGCGGGGCTATTACTGGGAATTCCCGCTTAAAGAAGGCTACCACATAGGAGCTGGGGGAGATTCTATAGAAATCGTTTCCGGTTCCCTCAAAGATGTCAGGAACCCAAGAAGATTGATGTCAAGGAACATCAGGCTTGCGCCCCTGTTTAATTATGCACACAAGGGCAACGTGATTGGAGTGGGGGAATCCATTGGCACAGTTAGCCCAATCACCGGTGAAGGAATCATACCATCTATGGAGTCTGCAGAAATACTCTTCAATTGCATTTCTCGTTATGATGACATAGAAGATCTCAAAGAAAAGTATGTCTCAGAAATAAAGAACAGATTCAGGAGATATGAAAAGCTCTCCAAACTCCTGAATAACGCAAGGGCGGGCAATCTTAAGAAATTGGAGAACTTATCTGCCATTTCAAGTGCCAAGGAAGATTTTGAAAATTTTGGAATCCAGCTGAAAATCCTGAAGGTTCTGAAGCAGATTGCTTTCACTTAAGCGAGCTTTTCTGTACGCTATATTTCCTCGAGTGATCCGCTTCCTGAACGGAAATGCGGGAATCATTTTAGCCTTATCAGTGGGCGTCCGGGCCATGCATTCTTCCTGCCTGGATATATCTCTGCCTGGGTGATGTTTACTTTGCACCCGAATAGGCTTTCTATGTATTCCCTGTTTCTAGAGAGTATTCCCAGCTCATCTCCCACATCCATCTTCACGCCCTTCCTTATCTTCATGAATTCCGGAATAAGTGGCTTGAGGGTGGAGGGCAAATCTTTCAGGCGGTTGTCAAGCATAGCTGCCGCGGCATCCCTCACTTCGCTCCCACAAACTTCTATTTCAATGGTTTTTGGAGAAATGCCTGTTGCTTTCATTATTGCCCTGAGATCTGCAACCGTCTCCTGCACATAGTTTTCAGAGAGTATTATGGATTCGTCTGTTTTACCTACCTGGGAGATGTGAAGTTCCTGAGAGCTTATAAAATCATTATGGCCCATTGATGACCATATTTCCTCACAGGTATGCGGTATAACCGGAGTCATGACCTTTAGCCATATCTCGCCTATGCTGTAAAGGCAGGCCTGAACACTGCCGCCCCTGTTTTCAACATACTTGAGGTCGTTCAAAACCTCATAGAAGACGGATATGTATGCGCCCCTTATATCATAGGCGTCCATCTTCATGAAGTATTCCCTCATGTGGAGATTGAATTTTGCCAGGAACCAATCCTCAACCTGTTTATTCGCCGGTACTTCTTTCCCTTCATTATTGCTGAAGTATTCAACAAAGGATTCGTATTTTTTCCTGACAGCAGCAATTTCGGTTTCATTCCAGTCTAGCACAGAGGAAATGTCAGCACTCACCGCGACAAACAGCCTGTATAAATCAGCTGTGTACCTAGTTGAAATTTTCAGCAGAGGGATTGCATTCCCTTTGCTTTTGGATATTTTCGCCCCATTTGCAAGTAGAAGGCCAGAGATGATTATTCCCTTAGGATTGTCCCGCTTCGGAAGGATTGCTGCGTGATTCATTATGTAAAATGCAAGATGGTTACTCAGATGTGGAGCTGCAGTAAGCCTTACGTCAACTCCATACCAGTAATCCTTTGCTTCCCTTGCCTTCCTTGCGAGTTCAACAACTTTTTCGCTATAAAGGCTGATTGGTTCTTCTTTTCCCTCGTTGTAGACATACTCGATTATCTCATCAGGAATTTTGCCCAGAATGCTGAAAATTTCAGAAATGTTCTTCTGGTTGGTGTAAATGATCGGATATAGTGTTGAGTCCGAAAGGGATTCGATGACCCATTCGTCATCGAAAGGCAGTTTAGTTCCAATACCTCTCCTCCTTGCACATGGCCGTTCTCTTAGCCAGTCCACAGCATCGTTCATAGCGTTCCTGTAAAATTCAGGGTAGAACATCATGGAGTT
>JAJZKS010000105.1 GCA_021850835.1 Thermoplasmata archaeon | reverse complement strand
ATGGCTACCACAATAACAATGTAAGAGCGTATATTCCAGGATATCACCTTCTGGCCATCGAGAGGATGGACTGGAATCATGTTGAAAACTCCGAGATAAAGGTTAATCTGTGATAGATACCCCATTGGAAAAGCCCAAATTGTCCCGCTAAGTGAAATACCTGCTGCAAGGAAAACAGTCCCCAAAACAAGATTTGTCATTGGTCCGGCAAGGGCAGTTTTACCAACTCTCCCCTGTCCGAAGACACCCTCTATGTAAACTGCTCCAGGAGCTGCAATTACAAACCCGAGGAATGAAAAGATCAAACCACTGAGAAGGCCCATGGGCCAGATTCTGAACTCAGCATGTCCTCCGTATCTTCTTGCTATTTGCCTGTGGGCCAGTTCGTGGGCCAGGAAGGCAAGACAAACAGCGGCCACGCTCAGGGCGAGATAGTACAGGACCTGGGACGGGGAAAGCCTGAAAGAGTAATGGCTGAAAATGGAGATGGAAAAGGCCATGGTCAAGGCAAATACTGCAATGAGTATGTCCTGCACTTCCCTTCTCAAACGGGAATACCCAAATGATTGCAATCAGATTTCGCCCTCTTCGTTCATCTTTGACATGTATTCCATGAGGGTCATGACTTCTAGGGCTTCAGATATGCCTATCTTTAGGAAGAATGCAATATGGAGCGTTTCCTGCTTGATGTTTTCCTTTAGTGCAACTCTTAGTAGTTTCAGAAGTGTCTCATCCTTCAGTTTTGGCCTTCTGGCTATTTCCATCTGGTCTTTTATGTATATGTATATATTTCTGGCAAGGACTGGGTCCTTTCTGTCGAGGTTGTTGAAAATTATGTTTATGGATAGGTCCTTGAGGCTTTCAAGGTCTACAGTCTTGGCGGCTTTCTGTATAACATCCCTTGTCAGGATCTCATATTTTTCCTCATTTACATCGAAGTAAAAGTCTCTGCTGGCAAGGAACTGGAACACAGGCTCAATCTGTTCAATGGGAATATCCGCTTTATAGAAGGCCTCTTTCTTGTCGAATTTCTTACCCACCTTGTATTCGAGTTTGAGGAGCCTGCTGACATAGAAGATAGTCTCCATAAATTCCTTCTTGGTCTTAAGGTCCTCCCTGAGTTCATTGTGTGTTTCCTTGGTAAGGAGGGTGCCTTCATACCTTCCCATGAGCTTTTCAGCCATGTCGAAGTTATCTGCCTCCATGTAGCTCCTTATGACAAACTGGAGGCTCCTTTCATCAACGAACTTCGGATTGGTTTCGTAAAAATGGATTACCGCTTCGTAATCCCGGTCGTCATAGTAAAGCCTCAGCAGGGTATTTGTCACGTTCAGGCCCCTTGAGAACTCATCACAATATTTCAGGCTCTGCAGGAGGAGTTCTATTGCGTCCTCCCTCTGGCCTGACTTGATGAGAAGCTCTGCATAGAGATTTATTATCTCAAGGTCCTCAGGGTTGTTCTTGTTTAGGTTCTTTGCAACTTCAAGGGCAAGTTTAGTGTCGTTGCTCTCAAAAGTCCTGGTTGCAATAATTTTTCCCAGCCAAGTGTAACCCTCCTGCTTGTACAGGTTAACCAGGAAATCTCTCATATCTCTGTTGTACCACAGGTTGTCCACTGCATATCGAACTATATCCTGGTCCTCATCCTTCTTGAATGTCAGTTTTCCTAGAAGTTCTATCGCTCCCTGAATATCTGAAGTCTTCTGGAGTAGTTTCAGTTGAAGCAGTTTATTATCTGATTTCTTAATGAGTTCTTCCGACTCCTCAAATTTTCCAACTTCCATGAGTGAAGTCACATAGTTTTCTATCTTCTCCGGGTCAGCCCCCAAGGAAATGGCAATTGAATAATGCTGGAGGGCTTCCTGGAATTTTGAGGAGCCCATATAGGTGTCTCCAATCAAAAGTTCAAGCCAGATTGTTCTGTTTTCTGTCTCCAGGTCAATAAGGAAATTAAGGATCTCAGATGACTTACCTAAGCTCTGGTAAATGCTTATCTGCCTGAAAACGTCATCCTGGTCATACTGGTTTGTGCTGAATAGAATCATGGATGCTTCACCCGCTTTCTTGTACTCCTTGTTGACTAGAGCCAGGTCGCGCCTGAGCTTCACTATCCATGGGTTCCGCACGTGCCCCTCTGCATCAAAGGAAAGGAGAATTGTAGCCATTTCCCAGAGTTTGTTTTTTGTTAATGTCTGGTATATTTCTGAAAAGTCAAAGAAATCCAGAATATTCATACCAACGATTTCTTCAAGATATTCCCTGAATTTCTTCTGTTCATCGGTAGCGAGCGCAATGTTCAGGAGAAGTTTCAGGAAGTCTGCATTCCTAAGCCGGTCATGGGCACTCTCTGCATACTTTCTGGCTGTGCTGAATTCGCCTTTTCTGAATTCGATCAAGGCTACGCCGTACCTGTAGAACGGGTCAACTTCTGAGTGAGAGGTGCGGTTAAGCTGTGCCTCTGCCTTGTCCAGCTTGCCCAATTTGATGTAAGCTTCAGTTAAAGGGAACAGAAATCTTGCAGAATCTACGACATCATCTGAGAATCTTCCCTCATAAATCTGGGTGAGGAAATCCATAAGTCCCCTTATCTCCTTGAACTGCGAGGTATATAGCATGCTTCTTATCCGGTCGGGAACAACTGGGTTCCTCGTGGAAAAATATTCATAGGAAAATATGTAGGCAAGGGCCTGAGAAGTGTTTCCTGCAATTATTGAATCATCCAGAGAGTCCATCCTTGGACGCAATCCCCTCAAACGGTTGGAAACTAGCTTGTAATACGGGGTCCTGTTCTTTCTTGACCCATAAATATCATCAAGCCTGCCGAGAAAATCATCATCCCGCACATTGAAAAATATCGAATCCACCACTTCTGGGGAATCCATCAGTTCGGGATGTTCAGCAAGTTCCCTCAACGCTGATTTGTTTTCATCCTCGTAAATTTCACAGGCTACATAGATAGGATGGAATTTTGTTTTGATGCTGGAATTGTCTTCGCATAAAGTTACTATGGAATCGTATTCTCCGCGTTTGAATAGCCAGTTCATTGCATAAGAGGTAGCTTCGTGGTTCTCAGGGTCCTTCTCCATAAGGTCCCTTGCAAGGTTGAACGCCTCACTTTCTTTGTTAAGCTTTATGAGAACAGTCAACTTGAGATTTAGGAGGCCCTTGTCATCAGGATGTTTGGCCAGTGCCTGATCCAGGTCCTTAATTGCTTCATTGAATTTGGAACTGGATATTTCACACTCTATTTTCTTGCCCAAAACATCTGGGTCTGCCATTGAGGCAGGATAGGCCTCTATTAGCTGTTGGCACTCAGAATAGAGTTTTTGCGAAAATGCCAGATTTATGGCATTCTTAATGGAACCTATGTCAGAATTATTTCTATTTGCAAGATGCTTGAAAATTTCGTAAGACTCAACAGTCTCATTGAGTTTAAGCAACGCTTCCCCCTTCAGCTTCAGGAGTTCATAATCTTCCGGGAAAAGCTTTAGGCCATTCAGTGCAAATTTGACCGTAAAAGACGGCATTTCATTCCGCAAAAGGAGAAGCCCAATGTTCCTCAGGTCTTGAAGTTCCGTTATCTTTTCAGGTTCTAGTTTCTGGACTTCTTCAATGAATTTCTCACGGTTTTCCTTCTCGAAAAGTTCGATGAGCCTTATCTCGGCCCAGTTATCTTCGCCTTTTGAAAGTATAAGTTCCAGGAAATTCTCAGCCAACTGGGTATTCTTTCCAGCCAGGAAATTGCTTAGTATTGCTGCCTTTGAAGTCAAATCGAGCCCCTGAGAAACGGCGCCCTGGAAGAGTTCACGGTCGTATGACCCTTTTCCTGAGAGATATACGACAGTTTCTGGATAACGGTCAAGTTCCCTTGATGCCCTGTTCAGGATATCAAGATTGGTTTCGTTCAGGGAAATTGGCCTATCCATGCCAAGTAGCCCTAGGATTTCAGAATATGCATCGATGGAACTCAGTTCAGACAGTTTCATGTCCCAGAGTTTCGGTGATGTTGTGACGAATGAAAGGACTCTGTCCAGGCCCATCAGGAATACGTCGTGGTCCGCTGCCTTAAGGTTTTCAAATATGGTTTCCACTTCAAGGAAGGCATCATCTTCAGGGGAGATGTGGCCTGAATCCCAGGATTCTTCCAGTTCTTCAAGGCTACCCAGGAATTCCTTCTGGGCTGCCTCTCTGGATTCTCCAGGCAAGGCAATCATGCCTTCGGCAGCCTGTCTCAGTCTCTTGACGGCTTTCTTGATTGTAGCGGCTTCCGCCATCTCTGCTCTAGAGTGCAACTCATATATTATTATTATCTCGTATTAATCGGAAATATCACAGGGAGCCGCCCAATATCAGGCTTACAACCTGCAGTGTACCATACATGACAGCAGTTACTATCCAGGTCATGATGACAAAATGATGCAGTCCATGTACGACTTTTCCACCGTCTGCGATTTTAAGCGCAGTCCCTGCTATGAACGAGTGTATGAGCAGTATTGCAACAATGAAAGCCTCTATGGTGAATATTGAGGACTGGGGCTGGGATACGAATATGCCAAAGGAGTTAAGTGATGAAACGTTGAAAGTGGAAAAAACCTGGTTTATGATCTGCAGCACTCCAAAGGCAATTGCAAGGGAAAATGCAAGTCCACCAGTTATGCCATAGAGGACACCAACGTAACTTGTAACGGAGGCATGTCTCCTCTTTCTCAGCCTTATAACCCTGTCGAAATTGTCTGCGACGACAGATCCAGCCTTGTCAGCGTTTGCCCCAAGTTCAACACTTTCAACAAAACTCTCTGAGAACACTTCTATAAGGTGAGATCCGGTATCTGCACTGAAGTTCTTCCAGGAAGAGAGGTTATTGATCCTGTATGCAAGCCTTCTGTAGAGTGCCTTGATGTCAGCGGTCAGTGTACCAAAGTCATGCAGTACAATGGCCTTCAGGGCCTCTATTATCATGTTTCCCCTTGCGGCTGCCGATCCTGCAAGTGACCTTATGAAACTTCCAAACATCTCATCCTTCTTAGCAACCATCTTTTCCGCTTTTGAGCCCACATAACCCGGAACAAAGAGCGGAGTTACAACTATGGATATTATGAAGTAAAAAGGGAGCCTGGCCTGAAGATTTATCAATATGGAGATGACAAGGAGGGCAACTGACGAGGCGCCTCCAATAATTAGGTACTTTCGAATCTTGATCTGCAGGGGCGTCTTAATCCCGGTGTCGTGCCATATAGGGTCATTTGGCAGCACTACTTTGATTCCGTAAACAAGCATTGCCTCCCCAAGCACTATGGTAAGCAGGCTCAGTGACAGGACCTGAATAATATTTATGTTGATTAGTATGGGCATTATCATTACAAATGTTATGAGAAATGCGAAAGACAGCAGCATGGAAACATACAGGTCCTTGTAAAGGTCGAAGGTATACAGGGCAGAAATATAGGTGGTTTCAAAATTGCTCATCACGGTCTCCGCTTCGTTGTTCACAAATTCCTCAAAATCCTGTCCGCTGTTGATAGCATGGCCAAACCTTGCGAGGAAATCCTCAAAAATTTCACTCGGTGACCTGGATGAGAGAAACATTGCAGCTTCGGAAAGGCCCCTTCTCCAGTTCTTGACCAGATTTACCAATTTTGCGATCTCATCCCTGATCCTGCCTAGTTTTTCCTTCTCGGAAAGGAGCTCCAGCATGTCGATCCTGTTTGCCGCACTTACTGAGAGGGTTGCAAAAGCGGTTATGAAATAAGGTATATTTGAATTGATGTCAGTCTTGGCCACATCCCGTTCAAGCACAGGCCGCAGAATAATGAAAAGAACCAATACTGCCCCGACAGCAGCGGCCCCCGCGAGGTATAGAATTCCAGTAAGGTTGTAAAGAATTATCCCCACAACAACCAGGACAAGAGAAATGCCCATGATGGCCAGGTCTCTCTTCTTAAACTCTATCTTAGAAACTGTCCCCAGAAACCTGAACTCTGCCATTGGCCTCACCCATATACCGGTATTGATTCTGCACCCTTGGTGTAGAAAGACTTGATGAGCTCAAAGACCTTGTAATATGACATTATGTTGTTCTTGAGCATCCATTCAATGATCCTAGCACGCTTGAACAGCTCGTCGTAAATTGCCTTCGGGTCCGTCATTCCCGCTGTCTGGGCTATTCTCTTCTCCAAGATGTAACTGTTGTTGAGACCCCTGAATACGTGCTTATCGTTAGTCGCGTCCCACTGGAATACCTGCTTGGTTGATACTCCACCAAGTTCCTCGAAGTATCCTTCGATCTCGTTTATGCTGGTTGTCCTCCTCAGGAATTTCCCGTTCACATAGACAGCCT
>JAJZKS010000104.1 GCA_021850835.1 Thermoplasmata archaeon | reverse complement strand
AAACTATTGTTCATTTGTTCATTATAAATCCCTTGCTAACCTGATATTTTTTCTAACACATTACAAATAATGTTAATATATGGAATAAAGGGTAAATGCCCCATGGCCGAGACTAAGGAATATGAAGGAAGCGTTGCCGATAGGCTTGAAAGGCTCCCCTTCAGCAAGTTCCATAGGAATTTTCTGCTCATGCTCACAAGTGGCGAGTGGGCAGAAAGCCTTATGCTGTTAGGAAATGGAGCCATTCTAGGTTTAGTGGCTACCTTCTACGGATTAACCGGTGCATATGCTGCATATGCCCTGCCGGCCCCATTCTTCATTGGAGAATTTTTTGGGTCGTTCATTTTCGGCAGGCTGGCAGACAGAAGAGGCAGGAAGATGGTGTTCCTGTATAATCAGCTAATTTTTGGAGCTGGCATGTTATTGGCAGGCTTCATGCCTTACTGGGAGCTGATAGCGGTATTCGTCTTCATTGGAGGAATCGGAGTTGGCGGGGAATTCCCTCTCGTAGACAGCTACGGTACAGAAGTGTTCAAGGGCCAGCAGAGAGGAAAGAGGCTCGCAATGATCTATACACTGGCTGTTACGGCTGCCCCCATAATTGTGTATATTACTTCTATCACAGCCAAGGTTGGCCCACTGACAAATGGGATAGGGCTTTATTCATTCAAGATCCCGCTATGGATAATGGGTATCGCAGGATTCGTCGTCTGGGCTCTAAGGCTTAGGCTGAGGGAATCCCCAAGGTGGCTTGAGACTCAGGGCAGGTATAAAGAAGCAGACCAGATAATGTCGGACATAGAAGGATCTGTGAAAAAGGATCACAACCTCAAGGAACTCCCTCCGCTCCTCCACAACACACCTGTGGTTGAAAATAAATCCAGGTTCAAGGACATATTTGCCCCAGACATAAGGAAGACCACCTTGATGATGATAATCTTCATGTTCTTCCAGTCGGGAATTTTCTATGGTTTCACAACATTTGCACCGGGAATTATATCGAGCCAGTATACTCACCTGAATGATCCTCTGGGATATGCGGCTGTCATTTTCTCTGGATTCCTGGTGGGCAGCATATTTAATATATTCATAATTGACAAAATAGAAAGAAGACTGGGAATTATTGGTTTCGCAATTCTCGGTGGAGTGTTTGGCACACTTTTCGTGGTGGTCAACAACATCTTTGAGGCTGTAGGATTTGGGTTCATGGCGGCATTCTCACTTTGGAATTTCTCCAACTTCTACCACCAGTACAATGCAGAGATATTCCCCACAAGGTTAAGAACCACCGCGGCTGGATTTGTATATTCCATAAGCAGGTTTTCAACAGCCGTTCTGGTCATAATCATCGCGGCTTTCTTCAAGCCACTTGGAAATGCTGCGATTTTTGGATTCATATGGGTGCTTGTTGCAATTTGTGTTGCAGTCCTTCTGGTGCTTGGGCCGAGCCAAACCTCAGGAATTGCGGTGGAGGAAATTTCTAATTAGGTCGGTTTACACCGTCCCATTTTTTTTAAAAATCTCAATATTTTCTTTCTTATACCCCAGTTCTTCTAGCAGCTCGTCAGTATTCTGTCCAAGAAAAGGATATTCACCCGATTTTGCACCTTCTATTGGGATAGAGGGAACCCGGAATTTATTGCTGCCACGGCCAGTAAAAACCATTTTACGGGACATCTGTGGATCATCAAGCAGATCCCACGGTGTGTTAAGGAGAGCGTATGCGATATTATTATCATTGAGTATCTTTTCCAGGTCGTTATATAAAAGCTGTGAAATTACTTTACTTACTATTTCAAGCAATTCCTGGCGTTTTGAATATCTTTTTTCGTTTGTAAAATATTCTTCGTTATCGCACAATTCAAGTTTGATGGCCTTGCAAAAGTTCCTCCATTGGGAATCAGTGGTCACCGCGATGAATATCTCCCTGTTATCAATTGTTTTGAAAAAATCGTAAATTGCCCAGGCAAATCCCTCCTCATTGATCGGCTTTAGGGGTTTTCCATTTACCTGGTATGATGCAATGTGCTGCCCCACGAGAAAAGAAGAAGTCTCGAACATTCCCAGATCTATGAATTTGCCCTTTCCAGATATCATTCGCGCATTTGCAGCATCAAGTATGGCAATGACCCCAAACATCGCAGATGTAATGTCTACGATGGATGTGCCAACTCGCATAGGCCTCCCAATCAGCCCTGTCATGTATGCAAGGCCAGTATGAACTTCAATGGGATAATCTAGAGATTTGCGTTCTTCATATGGCCCGCTTCCATATCCCTTCAATGAAAGGTAGATAAGTGCAGGATTTATTGTGGATAATTCCTGGTAGGGAAGCCCTGCCCTCTCCAGTGACCCAAAGCCAAGGTTGTCAATAAGCACGTCTGCAGTCTTGATAAGGCGCTTGAAGATTTCACGGCCGCTTTCGGTTCCAAAATTCAATGTCAGGCTCTTCTTGTTTCTGTTAAAATAGGGAAAAGTTCCAGAGCTTGTCCCTGACAGGTGCCTTGAAATGTCACCTTTTCCTGGCTGTTCAACCTTGATTACTTCATGCCCCAAATCTGAAAGGATAAGGCCCGCTGTAGGGCCAGCAACAATGTGCCCAATTTCTATAACTCTCATGGATCTTTCAAACTCCAGTTCAGTCGATTTTTTCCCTGGCCATTTTAAGGATTTGCTCAACCTTTAATGTCAGACCGGTGTTCACAGACTGGTCCTTCACTTCTGCTGTCAGCTCAGATAGTTTTTCATTTGAAAGTCTGATCCCGTGAGAGTTCAGGATGTTAGATATCATTGAACGCCCTGTATACACATTTACTGAATACTTTGCTCCTTGGAAAACCCCTGATGAGGCAGCATGAGTACCGGCAGTATGCACTAATGTGTTTTTCCCATGGACTGGGAAATTATCTATAAAGAGCCCTGGGCCAATCTTCTTTAGGATCAAATTAAGAACCTCCTCATAAGCTTTGGACAGCTTTTCATAGTTAAGTTCGGTGTGGATGCCTTCCAGCTCCATTAAGCGCCCTATACTGGCAGTATCAGATATTCCATTTCTTTCTCCAAGGCCATAAATGCACGTATCTACAAAGTCAGCCCCTGAGTGCAAACCTTCTAAGGCATTGGAAAGGGCACCTCCCAAATCATTGTGGCAATGCACAGATATCTGGCATTTCAGGGTTTTTCTGGCCTCCCTTATAACGGCGCCAAGGAGCTTTGGGGACGCCTGCCCTGTGGTATCCGGAAACTGAACAACATCAGCTCCTGCAGCTTCCATCATCTTCCCCAGTTTCATCAGGTCATCAGTCCTGTACTTTGCAATATTCACTACACTCACTTCTAGCAACCTGCCCTTTTTCGATGCATATTTTACTGCATCTAAAATGGGCCCGGTGTCGTCAAACTGGAATGGGAGGTGCAAAGATATGTTTGCACCGGTTTCTGCAATTGCATCAACATCGCTTCTGACAGTTCTGCCCAGCCCAAAAGTTTCATCAAAGATGCCATCTGAACATATCCTCTTTGTCACTTCAGATTCCGACCAGTGTGCAGAGGGATAGGAAACAAGTGCCCGTTTAATTCCAGAATCAGCTATTAACCTTGAAAGTTTGATTTTCTCATCTACTGTATAGGACATTCCAGGAGTCTGCAACCCCTCTCTGAGAGTGTCGTCAATTATCATACATGTTAAACAAATACCCTGTATTTGAATAAAGCTTAAAACGTGTTAGAAAAATGGCTTTGGTAAACAATTGTGAAACACGTGTGGGAAAAACCTATTCATTTATACCAGCATGGAGAGATCCAATGAACAGGATTAAAGTATGCATGTCAGGGGTTTCTGGCTGGGTGGGCAAGGCTATGGCCCCCGTTATAACTGACTCCCAAGATATGGAACTTGTAGGGGCAGTGTCCAGATCATATGCCGGCAAAAGCCTTTCAGAAATAACAGGAAGAAAAGGCCACAACCTCATGATATCAGGTTCTATAGAGGAGGCACTCAGAATTCAGACTGATGTGATGATCGATTACACTTCTGCTGATGCAGTGAAATCAAATATTCTAACTGCAATAAGGCACGGTGTCCACTGCGTTGTGGGCAGTTCAGGGCTTACAGATTCTGATTACGAGGAGATAGATGCAGCCGCAAGGAAAAATAAAGTTGGTGTGGTAGCTGCGGGAAATTTTGCATTGTCTGCGGCATTGCTTCTACATTTCGCTACAGTTGCTGCAAGGTACATGCCAAGCTGGGAAATTATCGATTATGCATCCGGGGAAAAGCCTGATGCACCCAGCGGAACTGCGAGGGAACTGGCATACAGGCTTTCAAAGGTAGGCAAGCCCCATTTCGATGTCGCTCCTGATCGGATAATCGGGCCAAGGGAAAGCAGGGGAGCAACACTCAACGGCAACCAGGTCCATTCAATAAGGCTTCCGGGGCACATAATAGGGTCTGAGGTTTCCTTTGGAAAACCCGATGAAAGGCTGGTCCTTAAATATGATGGAGGAAGCGGTGCAGGACCATATATCGAGGGAACTTTTCTGGCAGTCAGGAAAGTTCAGGATCTTGTGGGCTTAACAAGAGGGCTTGACATGCTTTTGGATCTTTAATGGCGCAACCCAAGAAGAAAAAGAAAATTTGGGATTTTAATATTTAAAAAAATGGAAGGATCTCAGAAATTGAGATCCTTTCCCTTTGTTTCCTTGGAAAGAAGGGCTGAAGCCAGGATGAACAGTTCACCTATTATTATGAATATTCCAAGATAAACATAAAAGTTGGCAGCACCGATTGCCACAATCAGAAGAAGGAAGACAGTGCTCCAGTTTCCAATTATGAAACCGCCATTAAACCCAAGCCCGACTCCGGTGCTCCTGATTCTTGTTGGGAACTTCTCACTGAGGAATGCTGGTGGTGAGGAAGGCCAACATTGCAGCAAAAACCCCAACTCCAAGAGGACTGAAAATGAAGGTGGTGGTGTAAATGCTCCAAGCCCTATAATTGCAAGCCCATAGTTGGCAGGGAAGAAAATATCCGTAAGCACCGGAACCAGCAAGAACATCATGCTGAGGTCAAAGGAATCCATTATCCATCCAACTAAAGCACCAGGTTAAACAGACATAGGCTTCAATTGAGCCTCATTAGTTTTTGATACAGTTTCCATGGAGATTCATTAGTTGAAAAGTATTAAAAAACTATTCTGATTACTTCGTGCCAGACTTTATTTCATAAGTTGCGTTCCGGAGTGCCCATTTTGGTTGCCATGACACTCATTCACCGATGCTATCTATTAAACCACAGGCGATTTATTATTTTGTTGAACGGACTATTTTTAGGGGAATGTAAAGGGCCCACTGGGTCAACCTTTATTCTAAAAGCTACATTGTGCACCATATCGGGAATTGCTTAACCGTTTCTGAATCAAGTAAATGAAATGTAAAGAATAAGGGAATTTTAAGAATAAAGAGAATTTCAGTCGTGTATGATGTCTCTCGCGCCTGCCTTTGCCTTTGACCAAGTCTCAGCTGAAAGGGCCAGGCCCAATATGAGAACAACATTTGCTATGACAAGGTTCAAAAACCATCCATTAAGAAGGCCAAGGGAACTTCTGCTCAGGAGAATGAACGTCGGAGCAAATCCTCCAATAATGGCGCCTGCGTTGTAGGTGAACCCCACGCTGGTCGACCTGTACCTCTTGCTGAACTTCTCCGCAAGGAAGGAAGGCAGCGTGGAGAAAATCATCGCCTCAAGGAAAGCCTGGATGCTGAAAACAACATAGAGTGTGGTCACATCTGTGGATACCCCATAGAATGTGAGGGGATACAGCGAGACGATGAATAGTGCGGAGAATATCATCATGGCGAGCCTTCTGCCCGGTATCCTGGTTGATATGAACCCTCCGAGCCAAACACCTATGAGGGATACTAAGTTTGCCACCACCAGAATAAGTCCGCTGTCAACAAGAGGGATATTGTTGATTCCGGTACCCATGAGTATGGGGTAGAAGCTGAAAGTGCCAGAGTTGATGTAGAGAAGCCCAGTGGTTATGAAGATAGCAAAAATCACCGGGAGGGGTTCTTCCTTAATCATCTTGAATATCGGCGTGCGCTCAATCTCCCTTTTCTCTATCATTTCTTTGAAAACAGGAGTCTCTCTTGCTCCCAGCCTGGATACAAGGGCTATAATTCCGGGAATTAGGGTCGTATAAAACATGATTCTCCAGGCGAAACTGGTTATCTGCGAAGTTGTGTAATAGCTTCCAATTATTGCAGCAACACCTGCCGCAACAAAGAAGCCTGTTCCAAAGCCACTCTGAACGAATGCCCCTATAACCCCCCTCTTCTCTGCGGGCACCGTTTCAGCATAGAGTGCTGTGCCTCCGCCATATTCTGCCCCGCCAAAGAGGCCG
>JAJZKS010000103.1 GCA_021850835.1 Thermoplasmata archaeon | reverse complement strand
GAAGCCTCTGTCTCCCTCTCTGTGAGGCAGTTTGATAATATTGTTTAATGGACTCTGAGTTCTTTTCCCCTAAGAATTCTATTTTCCCACTTTTCAGGAACTCTCCTCCCATGTTTCTAAGTTCATCATAGTACTCATAATCTAAAACCGGGCCTATGATTGTCAGTCTCCAACCTTCCACCCTTTTGCTTGCTTCAATGAAAGCGGAAATGAGCAGGTGTATTCCTTTGTACCGGTCTACAACAGAAGTGGTTAACACTATTTTTTCCCGTTTTCCATTTTCATAAGGCTCGGTTGGTAAGTAATCTCTTGATACAGTATTTGGTATGAGCCTGATTTTCTGTCGTATGAAAGGCAATTTCCTGAGTGTATTAAAGCCGCATTCTGTCTCAATAGTCAGTTTGGTGAAGATAAGTGATCCAAGGAAAACAAAGGATAAATATCTGTATTTCTGAATGACCCCGAAATGGCTCAGGTCACCATCCCAATCCAGTTTCATAATGTACTTGCGTGATGTCCTGTTCGAATGAAAAAAATTAGAAATTCTGACAAGAAAAACGATTATTGAGTTCGGTATGTAGTTGCCGTGTACTATTGAAAAATCGGGGTTATAGGTCAAGAAAAACTTAAGGCTCGCAACGATCTCTTTCAATATGGTTTTGAAGCCCCTGTCTCCCTCTCTGTGAGAAGTATTGCCTGTTTCAATTAACTCAAAGTCAAATTGCATCCCGCTGAGATTTTCACCTACCAGGAGTGCACTCTTGAAACCGAGAGATTGTAACTGTTTGGGTATATTTACCATGGGCTTACTGAGATGTACCTTGTTTAGCCTCATGTAGGGAACGTAGTATAGGGATTTCCTCTGTTCAGGATTTGTGTCAGAATTCATTTAATGCTACATAAGGGCAAGGCAAAATGTTCAATAAAATATTTCCACTGTCTTTGTTATTCAGGGAACTTTGTCCGTTAAAGGTTACTAATAGCGTTCACGGGCCTTGCCATACATTCTCATTGCTAATTTATTTCTGACCACTCCCGGGAGATAGCTGCCCAGAATTATCTCCACCTTGAAAATGTAACTCACAATTGGAAAAGACGGCAGGAGACCCGCAAACAGCTCAGATATTTCAGGTGTCCCTGATTTCCTGTCCTCTTCCAGCAAACGTATCAGTGACTTCAGGTACGCCAGTTCACCTGCAAGCAGATAATGATGGACTCTTTTCTCGAAAGTATCTTTGATAAGTAACTTCTCCCCAAGAAATTTTCTGTACTTGTCCAGTCGTTCATCTCTGAATGTTAGAAATGAATCAGAATCTTCAATGGAATAATCGTGTGCCCTGAAGCCTGTCAGCTCATTCCAGACATGTATTTTTTTACGCGGGTCAGAAAGGGCAGAAAGATAAAGGAAAACATCCAGCCTATATGTCAGATTACTGATGACTTCTTCATTCTTGATGATCAGGTCACGAGAAATAGTCATAGAACTGCAGTTGAAGTTGGGCTTTGCTGAGGAGAGCTTCATGATTTGTCCATAGTTCTTTACATCGCAGGAAACTGTATCAAGTAGATTCTGGCTATTTGCCTCCTGCCCTTCGGACCCCACCATATCAATTCTGTCTTTCGTGCTATTATGGACATAGCATACATCATCTGTCAACAATGGCACAATTTTCTCTAGCTTATCCTTGCTAAAAAGATCATCATCCTCCAGTATGGCAACAAATCTTCCGCTAGACGCTTTGACCGCCTCAGCAACCTTTGAACCCAGGGACAAGTGGCTGCTGATCAAATTTTTAACGCCAATGCTCTGGAGATGCGAATCTATTTTTGGATCATGGTAATTTTTAATCACAACAATCTCAAAAAGATCCGGTTCCAGTGTCTGGTTGACTACAGAATCGACAGCCGCAAGAATAAAATCATGCCTATCATACGCAACAACAACCACCGAAATGAGGGGTGACCTTTTTGTAGACGCCAAAATACCTCATTTCCTAAGCCTCTTCTGGTATTTTATTCTTTTTTGAAGTTGGAAATCCAAAGTGAATGACTTAACTACAGACACCTTTGGAATTTGTTATTGTAAAATTCCACAATCATTATCATAAACCACCAAAGTTACGGATATCCCGGGACGCAGAGGTTCAGCTCCGATGTAGCATTACAACATTCATGGGACTGTGAAACGGCCTGTGCCTGCCTTCAATGACCCGCCGCTAATCTAATAGATTTGTTGATTTCGTCAGCAGTTTATGTTTCTCGTCTAGGCTTGCCATGCGATCATCAGGATATTTATTGAGTCAATAATTGATGAAGCTAGAGCCTATAAACCCCTGGTGGCCAGTGACCATTATATTCATCTCTTGTCTTCTTCTATTTTTATATCATGAATAACTATAATGTCGGTAGTTTGCACCCCTAAATGCATTTTCTCCAGAGGAAAGCCTGATCATGTTATCATGGTAACCTACATTCGCCCATTCGTAACACTACACATTACGGACCAGTAGGTATTCTCCTAAGTTCCAGGTTGATCGCAAATCATTGAAAAGTAGTGTTATTATCACTACGCCAAGTGAAAATGTGATTCAATTCTAATTAGAGTTATGGCCGATTTGTTAGAATTGTAGTGATAAGAGGGGGCAAAGTCAGGATGGTAAGGTTCCATTAGTCTTTTCTAACGTAATTCTAGAGTAAAGCTGGCATGGAATAACTGTACAGGGGAGTCCTATTAGAACCCTATAAAGATAAATCAAAAATATTAAGCCGCCGGATACATCTTTATTTCTCAATAAAATGAATAGAAGTTATGATATCACGTTCGTCCTTCCTGTAGTGACTTATGATGTCCCTCCTGGAGGTTATAATGTAGTATTCAGGCTGGCAAACGAGGCACGGGTTGCAGGGTTAAGGGCCTCGCTGGTCTTTATGAACAGGGAAGGCGGGTTTGTGAGGAACATTATTGGAAAGCTTTTCGATAACCATCGCTTGACTTTCTTCTACTGGATGCTGCCTATTCTTAACAGATTCAGGCACATAGACTACGATTATGGTATCCTAAAGGGGATTGACATTTTTTTTACAAAGAACGCAAAGGATTTAGACATTAGTTCCAACGCTTATATCGCAACTGCCTGGCAAACTGCAGGCTTAGTGCACCAATTGGCCAGAAACGGAGATTCCAAGGGGTTCTATCTAATTCAGAATGAGGAGGATAGAAAAAGCTTCAGTGGAAACCTGTCTGAAGAGGCCAGGAAAACTTATGACCTGCCGTTGAAGAAGATTGTGATCAATAAATCTCTTCAAGAGCGGTTCAAAACAGATTATCCCTACTTTCTGCAGATAGGGTTTGAGGACAGTTACTTCAGGAGGATTGAAAGCATTCCGAAAGATCCTTTTCTAGTGTTGATGCCATTAAGGTTTGAAAGTTTCAAGGGTGGACAGACCGGTATCAACGCACTGACCATTGTGAAAGAAAAGAGGCCCGAATTAAAATACCTCGCCTTCGGCAACATGAATCCTGATCTCGTTCCTTCTTTCATCGAATATAAACTCAGGCCTCCAAATTCTCTCCTTCTTGAAATGTACAACAGGGCCTCTATCTTTGTTCTTCCATCGGAAGTGGAGGGATTTCCAGTGCCTCCTCTGGAGGCCATGTCCTGTGGATGTGCACTGGTTACCACCCTTAACGGTGGCGTGGAATCATACGCTGTGGATGGAGAAAACTGTCTGTCCTGCCCTCCGGGAGATCATGAAGCTTTGGCATCTAGAATTGAAAAGCTCGTTGAGAGACGTGAACTTATGGACAAAATATCAAAGAATGGAATTGTTACAGCAGGGAAATACTCTTTCCATTCGACAGTTGACAGATTTCTGGCAATAATGGGAGAGGAAGGAATAACTGGAAAACCAAAAAATAGGATTTCTAGGGAATAGAGGGATGATTTTGCATCTTCAATATTACCCTGTTAACCAGTTCAAATAACCGGTACAGCAAACCGCTCCTGTTTCTCAATGGACGCTTAATTTTTGTTGAATACAGGCTTGGGTGTACCAGGGAAAGAGGATGCAATTGATAACCCTGCGCATATTCCTTCAATTCCTGGAATAATCTTGTTTTTTTGGAATTAACATACAAAAGTGTATTCTGGGCATAGATGACATCAACTTCCGGGTTGTTCCAAAGGAAAGGGCGAACGCAATCAACTGCGAGGAATCCAAATTCTTCAAAAATTTTTGCCCAGTAAACTGGCCATTGCTCATTTACATGGTGAGTCCCACCCTGCCCAGGTATTGCTGCTGAAAATAGGATAATGTCGCCTGCTTCCACTAGATTAGAAATGAAGATTCTTGCATACTCCGGGTTCAAGTGTTCAGCTACTTCCAGTGATATAACTAAGTCGTATTTTTTCTCTAAACATAGTGGTTTGGTGAGGTCATACTCTTTGAAGTCATCTTTCAAAATCATGAGTACATTGTCAGGAAGAGTTACTCCGTCTATTCCCAGTATCGTGTTGATCCCATTTTCTTTGAAAGTCCTTAAAAAAGCTCCTGTCCCACAACCAAAATCCACAACGCTTTCTGGCTTCAATAGAGACACTACAAACGGAACTAGTATTCTAGCCGACCTTAAACTATTGTAACTTTCCTCCTTGAAAAATTGCTGGTTGTACAGCTTGAAATGCACATTGTCCGATAACTGCTTGTCACTTTGTTCAATGAGTAGCCCATTCAACGTTTTAGTAACTTCCATATAGACAAAATGCCAAGCATGGAGTTTATATAAGTTCAGTGTGTAGGTAGTTAGATATGCCCTGTAAATCTGTAAATTTTACTTCTAATTTCCAAGGAGTAGAATGCAAAATGGTTTTACCGGCTCCACAACCTCTGTAGGTATTGTTGTTCATCCGTAAATTCTGGGCCCTCAAGAAAGAAGCCCCCCTTGTATCACTGTCAACATACCCATATATTTCTCTCAGCTAACTTCATTTCTCATGGTGTTCAGGTCACATTTCACTACTGCGATGCCCTATATGCGATGAAACTTACCGTTGAAGTGAGGTGTTGACCATGTATAGAAGATGGTTTCTCAACAGTGTAAGACGTACATCGCTTCAGTTGCCTGAACGCCTTTCCCACGCGAATTTTCTGTGTGTACGGGCCATTCCTTGATACACTTCGCTATGCACCGTCGCAGATAAGATAGAGGGAATAAAGCAGGGAGTTTCGCTTATGAATCACATGTCTGAGGACAACTCTCCAGGTTTCAACGGTGAAGATGGATCATGGCCAAGTCATCAGGATTGGTTGGAACGATTATCTGTATTATGCCAGGAATCCAGTGTTTCAGAATGAATCATGGCATGTTTGCGATTGCAGCCAATGGGCAGAAACTTAGAATATTTCAATGACAAGTTGACAGTCTCTTGTAAATCCAATAAGCTTAACAAAAACACTGAGTTTACCTGGAACAATCGCCAACTCAAAGTAATACTGTCATTGAACTCTATTTCCGTTAAAAAGATCATAATTGGCTTTGTAAAATTCAACAGTCTCGCGCAATGCACCAGCAAAATCGAATTTTGGGGTCCAACCCAATTCTTTCATAATCTTACTAGGGTCAATAGCATATCTCCTATCGTGGCCCAGTCTGTCGGTGATAAATTCAATTGAATTTTCTGAGTTAATTTGGAGAATTTCCGCAATTGAGTGCACAATATCCGTGTTTGTTTTTTCATTCTCAGCTCCAATGAGGTAACTTTCACCAATTTTCCCTCTTTTTAGGATTGTGTCGATGGCAGAGCAGTGATCTGTAACAAAAATCCAATCTCTAATTTGCATTCCATCACCGTACAACTCAACTTTCTTTCTATTCAATAGTCTAAGAATTGATTTTGGAATTAATTTCTCCGGGTGCTGTAATGGGCCAAAATTGTTTGAGCAGTTTGATATCGTAGCTCTGACCCCATAAGTGTTCACATATGCATTAACAAGGTGATCTGCAGAAGCTTTTGTCGCAGAGTATGGGTTTTGTGGGTCGTAGCACGTGTTTTCATTGAATCTATTATCTGAACCGGGTTCGAGCGCACCAAAAACCTCGTCTGTTGAGATGTGATGGAACCTTACATCAAATCTCCTGGCCGCCTCCAGTAAATTGTGTGTTCCGAGAACATTGGTTTCAACAAATTTTCTTGAACTGTCAATTGAGTTATCTACATGAGATTCAGCAGCAAAATTCACTATACAGTCAACATCTGTGACAATTTCTTCTACTAGTTTTGTATCGCAGATGTCACCTTTTACAAAACTGTAATTTTCTTTAGTCTTATTTAGTATAAAATCAGGGTTGTTGGACGCGTAAGTCATTTTATCCAGGTTAACAACATGGTCGTCGTAATGTTCCAGCCAGTAGTTGACAAAATTCATGCCGATG
>JAJZKS010000102.1 GCA_021850835.1 Thermoplasmata archaeon | reverse complement strand
GCCCAGCCGCGATATTTCATTCTCAATTGAAGATCTTTCCAGCTTGAGGGATTCGATTGCCATTTCAAGTGAGATAAGTTCCTTTTCACCTTTATCTCTCCTTGAAATCCAGGATACAAACTCCTCAATGAGCGAATTTAAGCTGTGCTCCCCAACCACTTCGTGGTAATCCAGAAGTGCACGTTCCAGCTGGGTATGCACCCCCATGGCATTTTCTGAAAAAGCAGGAGCTTGGTTTTCGCTTCTGTTCGGTGCATTGCTACCAGTTTCCGTTTGCCTGTTTCTGGTTGCCTTTCTTGATGGTTCTCCTGGGGAACCGGTTGCCTCCGTAACGATCCTTGTGACACTTGATACCGAAACCTCATACTCCCTGGCAATCTGGGCTTTTGACTTCCCGCCCTGCCTGTATGCCCGCAAAATGGCATCTTTGGTCTCTTTTGGGATCTTTCCTGCCACAGTATCATCTCATAAACACAGTAGGGGAAAATAAGTTCTTCTGAACCATGAATACGAAATTTCGCATTGCAACTATTAAAAAATAGTAGTTGTAAATAATTGGAGATTTAACTTCATTTTATCCCAAGTACATCTCTTTCTGGTTCATTTGGTGTACGGAAAACGCAAGTGCCCAGAAAGCATTGGATAGACGGCCACCCCCCTCTCCCTGGCCCAAAGCTATATTACATTCCCATAGTGAAGAAACATATTGAAGCAGGCGTAGTAACCCGGACAATAGGCGACAACAATCCCTGTGTCGTGCCCTTATGGAATGCGAACAAAAGGAGGTAATTCCGCTCGCAAGGAAGGAGGATAGTTCAAATATTGAGTGGAAGTCGATATTGACATTTTCAGGGAAGTAACCTGCCCCCATTTCGCGGCTTCCAACATAATAATGGAGACTGGCTTCAATGCTTCTCAGATCAGGATAGCCATTGATAACAGAAATACCCCTGCGAAGAGAAGTGCCCAACGGAAGGTTTTTTCGTTATTCTTCTGTCCAGATGAAAATTGGCGATAATGATTCTGGTACAAATTACTATTTTATCATGTATATAGAAAAACCTCCCTTAATTCATCCCTGATCTTTTGCTGTTAATTGGGGAGAATCCCGAACTCATGTTATAAGATTGATTATAATTATGATAAATTATCAATACGATAAATAAAGCAAGACGGCAAAATGCCGCATAAAATTATATTATGCACAACTCATGTGTGTTTCGATCTTAAATGAGAGAAAAAGCATCTGCCGAAACAAACGCCGGCTACACGATGCCTTACACGCCAACAGGAAAGGCATCTTTGGTTGAGCACCCTCCATGGCACTTTGCCTCTGACGTGATTGAAATTGTTTACAGGACTAACCCGGAGGATGTAAGGAGAATCCTCCCCCCGCCACTTATGCCTGGAGACCAGCCAGACCTTGTAACTGCAAGAGTGACTGAAATTACGTCGGTCAGCGAAAACAATCCGGACAAAGCCTACCGGAATCCTGATGCTACCCAGTATGCTGAGGCAATCATAACCGTGACCTGCAGGTTCAACGGGGAAAATGGCGTTTTTATTCCATTTATATGGGTTGACAAGGACTTCTCCCTGATGAGGGGGTGGCTCAATGGATGGCCCAAAAAGATTGCCACCATAAAGATGACACATTTGCACCAGCTCCACCCAATCCTTAAGGGCCTTGAAAAGGGAGGAAAGATCGGCGGAGTTGTTACCAGGCATGGAAACAAGATAATGTTTGCTGGAATGGAAATTGAGGAAGAATCTTCCCCTGAGGAAGTCCCTAGGCTTGGGACTTATTTTGGAGTGAGGCACCTTCCCAGTGTTGATCCAGCGAGCGGCCCCTCATTGCATGAGGTTGTCAAGGTTCAGACGAAGAATTACAGAATGAGCGATGTGTGGAAAGGAAGGGGCGAGCTTGAATTCCCTGAAAACGATGAGGAGGACATGAACTTCCTTGCCCCTAAAAAGATTGAAGGCGCATTCTATTTCAAGTCAGGCTGGACAAACTATGGCGGAACAACGCTAAAAAGATTGAATGAATAAATAAAAAAAATAATTTTTTAAAATTTTCTAATTTAATTTGGGTTTACTTCCACATCGAGGCTATCCAGTGTTATGTCTTTTGTTTCCTTCAGGAACATGATGGACACTATGGAGATTATACAGATTACAGCCGAGGTAACCGCAACATAAGGCCCTGCACCCACTACCCCCTTTGCAATGGATATGTAGGCTGGTATGGCAAAAGTTGTGATTATCCCAATGAATACTGCGCCTATCTGGTATGTGAGCCCGGTGCCTGAATACCTGTACTCTGTGGAAAAGTGTTCAGAAAGCAATGATGCCAGTGTCCCATATCCTAAGGCCTCTGCTCCCAGCCACAGCATCTGTGCAACTATAATATTGGTGGGCACAAGCGTGTCTATGAGATAGAAGTACGGGTAAATGAAGATCAGGACCAGGACCGATGACAGTAGAAGGACTTTCTTTCTTCCTATGCGGTCGGAAAGGTATGCTCCAACGAATGTGGTGAATATGGCAAAGGTGTTTCCTATGAGGATCGAGAAGGAAGCCAGTGGAATGTTTACATTGGCCGCCTTGTGCGCCAACCCGATGTTGAATATGTACGAGATTGAGAATGGAATCGGTCCTACATTGAGGAGGAAATTTGTGAGAATCACGGCAACCATGAAGAAGAGTGTCTTTCCCTGCTTCCTGAATATCTCAAGTGATGGTGACCTCAAAGGTTTCTTTGTTTTTATCAGGTTCTTGAAGAGAGGGCTCTCCTCAGTCCTGTACCTAATGTATATGCCTATGACAAGTGCCACAGTCCCTATGAAATAAGGAATTCTCCATCCAACGGAAAGGAAAAAGCTGTGCGCAAATACCTCCCCTGCTATTACATATGCAAGTGATGCAAGTGTTGCGCCTGTAGCTGCGGTAACCTGTACCCAGCCGGCCCAGAATCCCCTATGTTTCGATCTGGACGCAAATTCGGAGACCCATGAAATGGCTCCCCCAAATTCTCCCCCGAAACCGACTCCCTGGATGATCCTGAACAGCACTATCAACACTGGAGCCAGAGAGCCTACCACTGAATAGTCAGGGGTAAGCCCAATGCCCAATGTTCCTACTGCGATGATTGCAATGGTCATAACCAGCGTGGTTTTCCTTCCCAACCTGTCTCCCATATGGCCAAAAATGAATGCTCCAACCGGCCTTGCCAGGAATGAAACTCCATATGCAGAAATTGAAAGGGCGGTGGCAACCACAATATTTCCGCTCGCAAAAAATATAATCGGCCACACGGTCCCTGCAACGAATGAGGACAGGAAAAAGTCGTACCACTCAAACAGAGAACCAAGGGACGCTGCAAACGTAATGAGGCCCATTTTCTTGGTAGGTATGTTTTGCTCTACCATGTCAGGGTTTACCATCCTCTGATATTTTAATATTTGTGGGCCTAATATTAGAGCAATACGATAGAATTCCCGAAATTTATGGTCATTATACCCAAAATTGGCATTTTTTTGAAATGATATAAAATGGCCCAGGTTTGTGCTTAAAAAATGTGCGTCAGTCTACATGCAAAACTTATAAACGACGAAACAAAGTTTTGTCTTGTTAAAGGCATAAATATTGAAGAGAAGCCTAAAGGCGGCCTCCCTCCAGACCCCTAGGGAATGAGAGGCTATGAGAATGCAGTTATGAAGTCACTAGGTTTGGCTGGTAAGGCAGTCCATTATAAAGCTGTAGATTTCTGAAACCTCCCTATTCTCCTCGTTAGGAGTTATCCCGGAATGACCTCCGCTCATCCCGATTCTCAAGAAGGCATCTTCTGACACTTCGCTCAACTTCATGTGGAACTTTATCGCATGGGCAGGATGGACCCTGTCATCGTTCCATCTGCTGTATATAAGGGTCGGTGGATATTTAGCATTTGTAATGTTATGGTAGGGCGAATACTTTCTAAGGAAGTTCGCGTCCTCCTGTTTATCTGGATTCCCATACTCTGTTGTCCAGTATCTGCCAACGGACATCTTGTGGAACCTGAGCATGTCCAGAACTGGCACACCTATCACTGCCCCGTCCAGAATGTCTGGCCTTTGGGTCATGACTGAGCCAACGAGGAGCCCACCGTTGCTTTCCCCTTTGGCCACTACCCTATAGCCCATTGATTTCAATTCAGAAATGACAGAGATGAAATCATCAAACACATTCTGTTTCTTTTCCCTGATACCGGCATCATGCCATTCCTTTCCATATTCCCCACCTCCTCTGAGGTTTGCCTGAGCAATGGAAGCGCCGCTTGATAAAAGAGAGCAATATATAGGGGAATAAGTTGGCCCCAGCGATATATTGTATCCGCCATAACCATAGGCCAATGCCTGCTTCTTTCCGCTCTTCTCTGGCGAAACAAGGAAGTAGTGCACCTTAGCACCATTCGACTGTACCCAGCGATCCTCGATCCTTGGATTCAGGAGCCTGTTTTCCTCCTGCATCTTAAATGACTTGCGTTCATACGCCCAGATTGAGTAGGGCAGCCCGAAGGACTGCATAACCATCACAGCCCGTTCTTCATCTGAATCAGCGGAAAGGAGCCCCATTGCCTCATCCATGGGAAAATCTATTATTTTTTCTCCGGACAGGCTGTACAGGGATACCCCCAGCTTTGCATCAATCAGGTAAGTGGCAAAGAATCCTTCTCTGACTAGATTGCAGCTTTCCACGGGCGCAGGAAATTGGATGATGTCTTTCTCCCCTATCCTCAGGATGCCGTTTCCTTCCTTCAGCAGGTAGCAGACTTCCCCGTTGACCATCCCAACGGGCTCGGCGGTTGCGTTGAGGTCATGCACCTTCTCCCAAGTTCCGGGATTTTCAAGCTCTCCACAATAGATGGAGGTTGCGTTCCAGTCTCCTACTGTCAGGATCATTTTCCCCTTGCTGCTGTAAAGGCCGATAAATTTGGTGCTGTCAAGGCCGGTGCCAAAGACAACCTTTCCATCCAGCAGAACTCTGTGGGAATTGAGTTCACCACCATCTGGAGGGGGGTTTTCAGTGAAGGACTTTGTAATGTAAAATGAGTTGGACGTGAAAACTACCTGGCCAATGTTCCCTTCCATTTCAACCACAACATTCCCGTTTTCTAAAATCTTCATTGTACCAAGGTCTGAACCAAAAGTCTCAAAAAGGGCAAGCCGATTTCCGTCGTCGCTGATGTTGATTCTGGAAATCACTTTGTCCGATGAATAAACGTCTTCCCCGTTCAGAGATACTGAATACTTACCGCCTGCCCTGTATAGAGTTGCAAGATTCTTACCGGCCACTGCAACCTGTTTTACTATCTTTGCCTGAATAAATTCCCTTATCCTTTTCCCGTTGCTTTCTCCAATATTTCCATATTTTTTCCTGAATTCAGAGGTTTTTTCAATTACATAGGACCTGGTCTTTTCATCTAGTGCTTCTGCGAACTCATAGGGGTCGTCCATAATGTTGCAGCCAATACCGCCTCATAAATTCTTCACAAAGTTCCAGCGTTGGCATCCCAGATAGACCATCAGAGAGTTCCCAATCCATGAGGGCATTTGACAAGGCAAGCACATAAATGGCATGTGCCAGCTGGCCAGTACCAGAAATGCTACTTTTTACTTTGATTTTGAAATTAATGTGCCCAACTAAAGAAATTTGCATGGAAGAGAATGAATTATTTAAGAAAGTGAAAAAAATTGCGGATCTTTGCCATTATTCTTTCTGGTTCATTAGGTGTCCGGAAAGTGCAAGGGCCCAGAATAATGTTGGATATACTATCATTCTTTCCATGCCTCCAGGGCCAAGCCCATAGAGCCTCCCAGTTGCGTAGAGAAAAATGGATACCAGGATAAATACGCCTACAATGGGGGAGAGGGCCCTAAGTGGAGTTCCTTTTTGGGCACCAAAAAGTATGGCGGTAATACCACCGAAAATGAAAGCTGTGAAGGCAAAGTAGCCATGCAAAATAGGGTAATTTATGATATAAGGGAATATTCCTACACCGAATGCCCCCAACCCGACTAGTATGATGCTGGCATGCCATGCCTGCCTTTTCTTTCCAGACAGGAGAATAATCCCGGCAATGACCACCAAGGCACCCATCAAAAGGATGGAATAATAGAAGATATATCCATGCGGGCCAATTCCCAAACTGCTAATGGAATCCAGATTAAGCGAATAGGCTGGATTCAGTGTTTCGGTTATGAGAATGGCAATTGAAAACAGGAAAACGCCAATGAAGACTAGAACTCCCGCGCTACGTTGATTGTTCATTTAAAAAGCAAGGCGATCAAATTCTGATAAACTTTTCGGTACAACCTATAACAATTATCAAACTGAAATCATTCTTTTCTATTCATGACAGAAACACGAATACTGACAAGATTACGACACAAATGCTGGGATAGCTTACATGA
>JAJZKS010000101.1 GCA_021850835.1 Thermoplasmata archaeon | reverse complement strand
ATAATGTTGTAGCCTATATTTAATACTTTTTTAGTGGAATTGCCAATTAGTAGTATTTTCGCCATAAATTGTGAAAAGATTGTTCACGGTAGAAACACTAAACTGGATAAATGACCAAATATGAGGATTATATGAGATTCAGAACTGATATTTTAAATTGGCACCGACTAATAAATTTTAAGGGCGAATCGCTGTGGGATGAATGTAGGATTTAATTGTCAAATTGACGGGCCCTCGTTAATGCAACACTAATCTAGATATTGCATTAATCACGCCACCGTTTTTCGCCGTGAGGAGTTACATCCATCTTCCAAATCGGTGCCCTTTCCTTAATTGCATCTATTATAAATTCGCATGCGCGGAAGGCGTCCTTTCTGTGTGCAGCGGCCACACAAATTACAACTGAATCCTCAAGGAGTAGCACTTTTCCAACACGGTGAACCACATTAACATCCAGGATGTCAAATTTCTTGACAGCCTCTTCACAAATTTCCTTGATAGTTTTCTCAGCCATCCCCCTGTAACTGTCATAAACAAGGGATTCAACTTCAAGTTTCTCAGTATATCTCCTGACCGTTCCCTGAAAGGTCACTATCGCTCCTGCATTCTCGTTCCTTGTCTTTTCTATGAGTCCCTCAACGTCAACAGGTGTTTCGGAAATGGAAATGAACATGCCAGTTTGAAGAACCTTGGAGTTCATAAATGCTTCCTATCCAAATTGCTTAGAAAGATTCAAAATAATACTGGACTGGACTATTGTGACGAAGTTCGCAAAAATATACCTATTGTCGACATTTTGCTTAAAATGATTAAATACAAAGAGTGCTTATTCATTAATAGGGAGATAAGACCGTTTATTTCCCACTTACTGTGACCAAGACTTAACCTTAAGGGGATGAGAACCGCTTGAATGGCGATAAAATAAATTACAAAGCAAATGGAAAGGAATTGACTGGACTGGAAGGGCAGACAGTGCTTCAGGCTCTGATGGCTGAAGGCATTGATGTACCGCATGTATGTTATCAACCAAACCTTGGGCCTATACAGACGTGCGATACCTGCCTTGTTGAAGTGGACGGAAAAATGGTGCGTTCATGTTCAGAACACCTGAAGACAGGCCAGACCATTGACTATTCTTCCAGGAAAGTGAAAGATATGCAGAGGGAAGCCACACAGAGGATCCTTCACAACCACGAGTTATATTGCACGGTATGTGAGAACAACAATGGAGACTGTGCATTGCACAACACAGTGCACGATCTCGGGATCGATGAGCAGAAGTATCCCTTTGAGCCTAAGCCTTATCCTGTGGACGATTCCAATCCGTTCTACCGGTACGACCCGAACCAGTGCATACTGTGCGGCAGATGCGTTGAAGCTTGCCAGGATGTACAGGTGAATGAGACGCTGAGCATTGACTGGAGCAGGGAACGGCCAAGGGTAATCTGGGACAACGACGTTCCCATCAACGATTCCTCATGTGTATCATGCGGCCACTGTGTAACAGTATGCCCTGTCAATGCCCTTATGGAGAAGAATATGCTAGGGCAGGCTGGTTTCATCACAGGCCT
This sequence comes from Thermoplasmata archaeon, assembly GCA_021850835.1. Next base: position 4,898 of record JAJZKS010000101.1, on the reverse strand, counting down.
GAATATGAAGTCAAAGAGGGAAATGATCGATTTCACGAAGTCCTTCGAACCAGAGCTTACCATGTCTCCCGTCATGCTAATCAGCAATGTAGAGTCCAAACTCAGGAACACCCAGATCAAGAAGACAAAGACAGTGTGCACATACTGCGGCGTTGGATGCTCCTTTGAGATGTGGACTAAGGGTAGGGAAATACTAAAGGTTCAGCCTATGCCAGAATCACCGGCAAACGGAATTTCAACCTGTATTAAGGGAAAATTCGGGTGGGAGTTCACAAACAGCCCTGAGCGGCTGACAAAACCTCTCATCAGGGATGGTAACAAGTTCAGGGAGGCGTCCTGGGAAGAAGCAATTGAACTTGTGGCAAAGAAGCTTTCAAAGGTCAAGGAAACATATGGCGCAAACTCCATAGAATTCATTGCTTCCTCAAAGGGAACAAATGAAGAGGCTTTCCTCGTCCAGAAGCTGGCAAGGCAGGTCATGGGGACCAACAATGTGGACAACAGTTCAAGATTCTGCCAGGCTCCAGCCACAACTGGGCTGTGGAGAACAGTGGGATACGGGGGAGACGCAGGATCCATTTATGATATCTATATTTCTGATCTTGTAATTGCCGTTGGAACCAACACTGCAGAATCACACCCAGTGCTGGCAACCAGGGTGAAGAGGGCCCACAAACTTAATGGCCAGAAACTCATTGTTTCAGATATCAGGAAGCATGAAATGGCCCAGAGGGCTGATATATTCCTGCATCCAAAGCCAGGCTCCGACCTTGTATGGCTGAGTGCAGTATCCAAATACATCATAGACCAGGGCTGGGAAGCTGAAGATTTCATAGCCGAGAAAGTAAATGGCTTTGACGAATACAAGAAGAGCCTTGAGCCATTCACACTGGAATTTGCAGAACAGAAAACCGGAATCAGCAAGGAGACCCTAATCAGGGTTGCAGAGACCATCCATAGCTCCAAGAGCATGGTTATACTGTGGGCAATGGGAGTAACACAGCACCAGATGGGAAGCGACACTTCTACAGCGATATCGAACCTCCTCCTTGTCACAGGCAATTATGGGAGAAGGGGAACCGGCGCTTACCCGCTGAGGGGGCACAACAACGTGCAGGGAACAAGCGACTTTGGTTGCATGAACGCATACTTCCCCGGTTACCAGAAAGTTGCCGACGACAAGATAAGGAAGAAGTTTGAGGATGCATGGAACTGCAAGATTCCTGCCGAACCTGGCTTTGACAACAACAATTGCCTTGAAGCCATCGAAGAAGGAAAGGTCAAAGCCATGATGGTTGTCGGTGAAGAAATAGTTGAAACAGGTGCAGATTCCAATTACATAAGGAAGAGGCTTGAGTCACTGGACTTCCTCGTGGTTCTCGAGGTTTTCATGTCTGAGACCGCAAAATATGCGGATGTTATTCTTCCCGCAAGCACCAGCCTGGAGAAAGAGGGAACTTTCGTCAACACAGAGAGAAGGATACAGAGAATTTACCAGGTAATGGACCCGCTGAAGGGAACAAAGCCCGACTGGCACATACTGCAGTTGATTGCGAGAAAACTGGGCCACAACTGGAATTACGGCCATCCTTCTGAGATAATGGAGGAAGCTTCTCGACTGGCGCCAATGTTCGCAGGAGTCTCTTACGAAAAGCTGGAAGGCTTCAAGAGCCAGCAGTGGCCTGTTGCAGAAGATGGGACTGATTCTCCTTTCCTTTACGAGCACGGATTCAACTTCCCAGACAAGAAAGCAAAGTTCTATACCCTGAATTACACCCCGCCCCTATCCCTTACGGAGGAATATGACCTTCACCTTAACAATGGGAGGTTGCTTGAGCACTTCCACGAGGGAAATGAAACTTACAAGACCCTGGGAATAAAGGAAAAGGTGCCAAGCACATTCGTTGAGATATCTCCTGAGCTTTCAAAGGAGAGGGGCATTGAAACAGGAGATGTGGTAAGAATATCGTCCCCTGCTGGATCTGTAAAAGTAAGGGCTCTTGTTACCGACAGGGTATCAGGAAATGAAATGTACCTCCCAATGAATGCCATTGGAGATGAGGCAGTTAACAATCTTACCGGAAGAGTCATGGACCCTACTGCACACACGCCAGCTTACAAAGAACTGCCAGTGAAGTTGGAGAAACTTAAAGAGGCGAGAGGGCAGTCTCCACTTCCGAGGACAAACCCAAGATTTGGCCACCCGCAGCCACAGAAAGGGGTCCTGGTAGAGGAGAAGTGGAAGCGGAAGGACTACCAGCCGCTAACAACTGAGTGAGGTGAATAAGAATGGCAAAAATGATTGAAGAAATTGAAGCAGATGTCGGGAAAGAGCCGATGGATGAAACAATGGACCTTGCAGCCCTTATCGCCAGGCATGGGGAAGAAATAGATGCATTCCTGGAACTGGTTAAAGCGGCCAAGGACAGTGGAATTTTCACGTTCCTCAAGGCACTGTTCGAAAACAAGGGCGATTCAATGGCGGAAATTTCAAGCGAACTCACCAAACCACAGAACATCAGGTTCGTCAGAAACCTCATGTCCATTTATTCACTCCTATCCAACATTGACCCAGACACAGTGAGGAAGTTCATGCTCAACCTTGCAAACGCGGTTGACAAATCTCCAAGCCTCAAGGATAAAGGGCCAATGGGCCTCATGGCATTGAGGTCAAATATGAAGGATCCTGATGTAACAGTGGGCTTCAGGGTGCTTTTCGAGGTAGCCAAAGGCTTCACAAAGCCAACAACCAGAAAGGAGTAAAATTTGAAGGAACCCATAACAAAATCCTTTCTTTTTTTTGACACAATCAAGTATGACGCTTCAAGAGGCACTGAGAATTTTCAAGACAGGATCACCGTGGAGGAACCGCTCGACTTAAGGATCAGGTACCGAGACGGGAAGGAAAAGACTGTATCTTTAATTATGCGCACTCCGACAATGGACAACTATCTCGCGGTTGGCTTCCTTTATTCAGAAGGGATAATAAAGGACAGCCGGCAGGTCATTTCCATCTTAAATATGGATTCCGATGGCACAGCAATAGACAACATTGCCATTGTTGAAGTAACCGACGAAGTGCATTTTGATATTTCGGACTACGGCAGGAATTTCGCGGTCAACTCGAGCTGTGGAGTGTGCGGAAAAAGCAGCATAAATGACATTTTTGTCAAATCTGGCAGGCTTATCAGATCAACGAAGGACATTAAGGCCAGCACTCTCCTGAAACTCCCTGAAACCATGAAGAAACAGCAGAGGATTTTCGGTGAAACAGGTGGTATCCATGCCGCTGGGCTCTTTGACACAGATGGCAACCTGAAGGTTGTTGCAGAGGACATTGGAAGGCATAATGCCGTGGATAAGGTAATAGGCTATATGGTGCTCAACAATCTTCTTTTTTCTGATGAGCTAGTGCTGCAGGTGAGCGGCAGGGCTGGCTTTGAGATTCTCCAGAAAGCAGCCATGGCAGGAATTCCTATAGTTAGCTCAGTTTCAGCCCCATCCACCCTTGCAATAAATACTGCAGAATCCATGAATATGACACTTGCCTGTTTCGTGAGAGGGGACAGGTTCAATATTTACACCAACCCTTCCCGAATAAGGCTATAGGAAAATTATCCGCCGCTTACCACGGGGAACAATGCAAGCTCATCCCCGTCATTTATTCTTGCGTCCCCGGAGGAGTAGCTCTGGTTCAGCGCAAAAAGGATCTGGCCCTTCCTGTTCCTCAAGCCTTCATGTTTTTCCTTCAAGAGTGAGATAGTTTGTGTAACAGTGAATCCCTCATCCAGAGTGAGGAATTCTATGTCGGTGCCAGTATCACCCTTCACTGACCCAAAATACTTCACTGTTACCTTCAATCTCATCCTCCTTTTTCCAGTACGGTTCCCTTGCTTTGGCAGCATTTATGAAAATTTCATCTAGCACCTGGTCCGGTTTGCCATTCCTTATGCTTGAGATTATGTTCGTAAGGTTGTCATTCCTCATGAGGCAAGGTTTCAGCAAGCCAGTCGATGTTAGCCTGATCCTGGTGCAGTTGTTGCAGAACTCGGAATTCCTCATGGGCTTCACAAACTCCACCACTGCAGTTTTGCCCTCAAGTTCCATGTGGTACCTTGGCCGCCTGTGGAGCTCATTGAATTCGACCTTGCTTGATCTGACCGCCACTTCTTTTTCAATTCCATCCAGAGGAATATGGTACCTGAGGAAATCTTCTGATTTCTCCATTTCCCGGGTGGTCTCATATTCAATAAGCTGGAGGATAACATTCTCATCAGCTGAAAGCTTCATCATAAGCGGGAGCTGGTCTACATTGAGGCCCTTGAGGACCACGAAATTCACCTTAATGGATTTGAATCCTGCCTCGTGTGCTGCCCTGATCCCCTTAATAACCTGGTCAATGGCGTCAACTCCGGTTATGAACTCAAATTTTTCCCTTTCTATGGAATGAAGGGATATGTTAATCCTGTCAAGGCCTGCCTCCCGTAGATCTTTTGCTATTTTTGGAAGCATAACGCCATTGGTGGTCATTGAGATGTCCCCTGTGATGTATTTTCTGGTTCTTCTCACAATATCAAGAATATCCCTTCTCAGGGTAGGTTCTCCACCTGTGAACTTGATTTTATTTACTCCCCACTTGCTTGCCACTGAAACAATCTTCTCTATTTCATCGGCAGTCATAGACTCTGAGTGGACACCTGTTCCCTCCATGTGGCAGAAGAAGCAGCTGAAATTGCACGTGGTATTAACCTGTATCCTCATGCTTCTTACTGATCTTCCAAAACTGTCGGTTACCAGTGCCATTGGATTTTAATGCGTATTCAATAGTTAAGTCTTTTCTAGTGTGGGTGTTGAAAACAGAATTGTTTTCATGATTGAGCCATTGCCCTATATATGGG
>JAJZKS010000100.1 GCA_021850835.1 Thermoplasmata archaeon | reverse complement strand
GATTATAGTTATTACTATAAATGGCTCATGATGAAGATTTCTCGAAAAGAGTTGAAAACTGGCTCTCCGGTGTGGAAAAAGACCTTGACATTGGCCTTGAAGACCTTCAGAATCTGGACGCCTACCTGTTGAAGGAATTTGATGAACTTGATTCAAATGCGGACCAGGATCCCGATGCTGCCTACGGAAAGGTGATTAAGCTTGCTGCCGTTTGTGGCCACGCCGCCAGGAAGAGGAATCACCTGGTAGGGATGTTGTCAAAGTACATTCACAGGTTCATAACGGTCATGAAAAGGCTGCAGAAGGATCTAGGTGCCATATCTTTCTCCATATCAGTATCATTTCCTTTTGACATCAGCCTGTCCCTGAATTTCTGATTACTCAGCGGATCTGTGCCCCTTCCTTTACGGGCCTGTGCGAAGTTACAGGTGAGCCTCCGGCCAGTATCTCCTCCCTCTTTCCGTCAAGAAGGGCGGTGGCTACAACCTTATCTCCTGATGTTTCCATCCTGAGTTCAAGAGACTTGAGCTTTTCCAGTTCTATCTTGCCTGAATTGTTGAATCCGTACTGGCCCATCTTCACGGGATCTCCTGCCTTGAGGTTTTCCCCCAGCGGTGAAAGCAGGGATACGGTTTCCCCGTCATCTGCAGCAAGAAGCATTCCCTGTGATATCTCCCCTCTCAGTTTTGTAGGCTTGAGGTTGGCAATCACCACTATCTTCCTTCCAACCAGTTCATCTGCCATGTAATGTTTCCTGAGGCCTGCCACAAGCTGGATTTCGCTGCTGCCAAGATTTACCCTTAGCACAAAGAGTTTGTCTGCGTTGAGGTGTTCCCTTGCTTCCAGGATCTCCCCGATCCTCAGGTCTGCGAAGTTTGGGTTCTCCTTTATGAGGGAGAGCTTCTCAAATGGCGGTTCCCCCTTGACCGGATTGAATTCAGATCCTTCCTGCGAGAGCAGGTCCACGGTGAATCCATTAGCATGGTATTTGCCTGAGCCTATGGTTTCCATTATCCTTGCTGAGGCATCAGGGACAAATGGATACAGCATGGCAGTGCAGTACTGGGCCAGGAGAAGCGAATGGTAGAGCTTGGAAATGCACTGGCCAACATCAGACTTCACAAGCCTCCATGGCTGAGCGTTGTTGAAGTAAGAATTCGCATACTTAACCAGTTCAAGCCATTCACCCAAAGCCTTCTTGATCTCCACTCTTTCCAGGAGGCTGTTGTAATTGTTGATCCTCTCCCGGGCAAAGTCAAGCGCTTCCCTGTCTGTTTCATCAGGCTTGGTTTGTGAGGACGATATTTTCAGGCTATTGTTTGCGATGAAGCTGGTAAGCCTGTGGATATAATTGCCAAATTTGTCAATGAGTTCCCCGTTCACCCTGGACTGGAAATCATCAAGGTTGAAGTCTGTGTCAGAACCCTCAGGCATTATGGAGGACATGTAGTATCTCACGTAATCCTTTGATGCAAGCTTCAGGATATCGTCCACGCTGTATCCTATGCCCCTGCTCTTGGAAAACTGCTTCCCGTTGAATGTGAGGAACTCATTTGCAATCACAATGTAAGGCAGGTTGTACTCTCCCCTGCCCATGAGCATGGCAGGCCAGATGATTGTGTGGAAGATTATGTTGTCCTTGCCCATGAAGTGGTACATCTTCACGTCCCTGTCAAAATAGAATTCTTTCCAGTAGTCCTTCTTTCCCAGGCGTTCAGATAGGACCCTGGCTCCTGAAATGTATCCCAGAAGTGCCTCAAACCAGACATAGATGCGTTTGTGCTCGTATCCCTCCAGCGGCACTGGTACACCCCATTCAATGTCCCTGGTGATTGGGCGCTCTTTGAGGCCTGCCTTGATGAAGTTCCTGGTGAATGCCAGAACGCTGTGCCTCCAGAAATCCTTGCCTTCAAGCCATTCCATGAGCCGGTCCTGGAAAAGATCCAGGCGGAAGAACATGTGCTTTGTTTCCCTGAACTCAGGTGCTGTCCCATCCAAGACACACCTTGGCTGTATCAGTTCCTGAGGGTCAAGCAGCTTTCCGCAGTTGTCGCACTGGTCACCCCTGGCTTCCTCAAAACCGCAGTTGGGGCATTTCCCCTCAATATACCTGTCCGGCATGAACCGGTTGTCAGTCGGGCAGAATGGGGATACCATTGTATGCTCTGAAAGAAGGCCTTTCTTCTGAAAATCCAGCACGAATTCAGCTACAGTATCGCGGTGTTCCTGGTATGTGGTCCTGGTGTAGATGTCGAAGATGATGTCAAGTTTCGTGAAAGATTCAAGGTGCTCCCTGTGGTACCTGTCCGCGATCTCCTTTGGTGAAATGTGAAGCCGGTCGGCCGCCAGCGTTGCGGGAGTGCCATGTTCATCACTGCCTGATACAAACATGACCTCATGGCCATGCATCCTGAGAAAACGGACGAAAATATCTGAGTTTAGGTAAGCACCTGCAACATGCCCCAGGTGAATTGGCCCGTTGGCGTATGGCAATGCTACATTGACAAGGATTTTTGACATTAACTGACCTCTGTGACTGATTGCAATTACAACTGCATATATGTTTTTGATTGAATTGCCTGGACAGTGATTCTCATCCAATGCGTCCTATAATTTCTGCACATGAGAAGTTCCTCTCCGGGAACTGTACTCCCTGATGCTCATTGTAAAAAGCAACCCGATGACCATGAAAACGGTGACAGTAATGAGGCCGGCAGCCTTGAAGCCAGAAGAATTCAGGATGAGGCCGAACATTGGCCCGCCCAGTATGCCTCCAGCATAATAGAAGGAGAAAGCTGAACCTGAGAGCTGCCCAATGTCCCTGCTGTCCCCCAGTTCCTGTGCCGCAGCTGAAACTATGTTTATGAGGCTGTTGTATGCTCCCCCGAAGAGGAGCGTTATGAGGACCATTGCCAGGTAGCCCAGGTGAAACCCGAATATGGCTATGCTTGAGAATGCCATGATGACAAACATTGCTGCGAGGGTTAGCTTCCTGCTCCAGACATCACTTATATGGCCAGTGGGGAGGCTCATTATGATCCCGCCAAGCCCAAGCATGGAGGAAACCAGCGCAGCCTGCCCATTGCTGTAATTAAGCTCACTGAGCATGAACCTTGAGAAATATCCCAGCATGCCGAACAGCCCGATCCCAAAGAAGAAGATGCTCAGGAAGACTCTTGTTGTATTGCTGTTGAAAAGCCGCTTCATATCCAGCCTGGATTCGTGTGATTTCCTCATGTAGATTTCCGGCAGGTACAACACAACCAGGGAGATGCAGACTATGCCCACAATTCCGGTAATGATGAACGGAACCTCATAGGACGGTGCGAAGAACGATTCAGCATATGGCCCGAACAGCAGGCCAGCACTGAAGGTAATCCCCTTAAGGGATAGCAGGAAACCTTTCTTCTGGGGATGCAATCCGCCCAGAAGGCTTGTTATGAGTCCCTGCAAAAGGCCATTCCCGAGGCCAAAGAGGAACCGGGCAGCCACAAGTTCCCACACGTTCTGGACATATCCCGTGAGGACAGAAAAAATTGTAATGATTGCAATTGAAAGGAGGAGAAGCTTCCTTATGGAATAGTTCGTGAATAAATAGCCGCCCACTGTGGCGAATATGATTACACCAAGGGTGAATGAGCTGGCTGAGATTCCCAGGTAAATAATCGGGGCGGATATGGCACTGATTATATACGGGGAACTGAAGAAGTAGAGATTGACGTCAAACGAGACCATGAAGTTCGTGAAAATGGATGCTAGAATGAGCATTCCGAGCAGCCCAGGCTTTGCTTTAAAATAAGTGAAAACCTGATCAAGGTAGATATGTTCCTTAGGCTCAGAAGTCATATTATGGACTTTTCAGTGAAAGATGTGGAATATAATAAAGAATGCAGGGAAAAAATGGATTGTAAAGTTTAAGCAGGGGAAAACCGAATTCCTTTGAACAGCCTACGGAACCGTAATTTGCTGATTTCACAAGTGGTTCCCTGTTCAATTGGTACGAGTATCGTAAATAAAGTTTGTATATCGTACCACTACAAAACAATTAACACCACGCCGGATTTAACTGGTTCTTATGCTAAAAGCAGAATCAATAGGAACTAAGGAACTGGTTTTTCAGGCTTTGGGGCAGATCACCCCCATCACCATACTGGGTGGGCTCATACTTGGCGCGGCAGGTTTTGCGCTTGGCTCCACACCCCTTGCCTTCCTCATTGGAATGGGTGCAGTGCTTCTGGCTGCAAACACCGTGTACCAGTTCTCGAGAATAGTATCGCATGCAGGTGGCTACTACGCCTACGTGGCGAGGGGAATGGGCCGGAATGCCGGGATCTTCACTGGTTTCCAGTACGTGCTTTACCAGGTTGCAAACCTGGGCCTGGAATTCCTTATTGTGATCTGGGGTTTCTCTAAGGGGATAAATTACGCACTCGGAACAAACCTTCCCGTATGGGCCGGAATAATTTACATGGGCGCCATGACTGTTCTATCCTTCTATTTCATGTCAAGAGGCATCAAGCCATCCCTGAGGCTAGTGATGTTTATAGGCCTCATTCAACTAGCAGCGATCCTGATCATTTCCCTGGCTGTAATAGGGCAGGCGCCTGACAATACCTTCACTGCATTTACGCCTCAGTATGCTCTTGGCGGATGGCATGGAGTGTTCCTGGGCTTCATCGTTGGAAGCTACCTCTCCTTTGCCGGTTATGGATCAGTTGTGCCAATGGGAGAGGAGGCTAGAGCCCCGTCAAGGACCATTGGCAGGGCAGTGCTGTATGTGGTGCTTCTTGCCGGGCTGGTATTTGTCCTGGGATCATACGCCATGACAGTAGGTTATGGCATTTCCAACATGACGGGATTCGTCAATGCCGTGATACCTGGCCTCCAGGTGACACGGGAATACCTCGGTGTTGGGGGCGTATACCTTTACCTTCTTGCTGTCACATTCATCTCCACATATGGAACAGTCGTAGGAATGGGCACACCGCTCACCAGGGTTACCTTTGCCCTGGCCCGTGACGGTGCCCTGCCCGGCTTTCTGGCCAAAACAGATGCGTCGGGGACACCCTATAACGCAGTAAGGTTCACCTTTGTGGTGTCAGTTGTATTTGCTGCACTCACAGGCGGGCTCTTCTGGTACTTCTACGGCTTCTATACGGGCCTTTACTTCGCCTGGGCAATATTTGCAACAATCGCCACACTCGGGACACTGCTCATACATGTCCTGTCAAACACTTCCCTGAGCTTACTATCCATTGCAAGCAAAAAATGGGTCCTCTGGCTCCTTGTGCCGACTGCCACTTCAGCCATAATGCTGGTTGCCATATACTACTCACTCCTGGGAATTACCATGCCTTTCCTTGTAGCTCCAATTGTGGTACTGGCCTGGATACTTTTCAGCATTGCATATGTGTATGTTAGAAGAGCTTCATTGCACTCAGAAGCAGTTCAGGAAACAAACAGCACAGTGCCGGAGGCATAAATTTTAAATTTTATAAATGGGTTTTGAGGTTATAGCCTCAAAAACATCAATATTTGATAATTTTTGAAAGAGTCGTTCCAGCAATTACTTCAGGACGGCCTTAAACCTAATTTCAACCATTTCCCTGTCCAGATTAGAAAGGAAATAACCGAGCCTTGGACCTCTTTCCTTGCCTATGAGTATCTTGTAGAATGTTGCGAACCCTGCCATTGGCTCAAGGTTCTGATTCTTTATGAGCTCATGGACAGCATTGTGGATGGCCTCCGGAGTCCACTCTATTTCTCTAATCTTCTCCTGGAAAGATCTTGCAAGGGCAACGTCCTGTTCACTGAGGTTTACTTTGGCATCCTGCGGAAGAAGTGAGAACTTTACCTGGTCAGGAGCGTATTTCTCAAGCCATGCCTTTGCAACCTTGACCTGGTTTTTCATGTATGGAGATAGTTCGGGTTCGTTGTAGCCGCTTCGCTTCATGGCGCCAAGCAGCTGTTCATCGGTCGTATATATCTGCACCAGCGTTATGAGATGCCTGAAGCTTACGAACGTGTCTGGCTTTTCCTCGCCGAGCCTGGATAGTTCGTATGTCCTGGCGTCGTCTTCCCCGGCAGCTTCTTCAAGGCCATAGAATACATTCCTGTACCTCTCGTACTCGTCTACAAGATTAAGCAAACCGAGGCCCGGATCGAAATCGATGTGCCTAGACGGATGGGTTCTTGCGATCAGGAATCTAAGAATTTCTGGAGGAGCGTACTGGACCATTTCTGAAGCCGGGATTACATTGCCTGTTGAGGAATGCATTACTCCCTTCCCCTTGAGCAGAATCCTCTCGAAAGTGAGAGGCAATGGTGCCTTTATGCCAAAAATTTCCTCTGCAATGGCCTTTCCTGTGTCGTAAGACCCGCCTGCTGCACCATGGTCCTTCCCGAAAGGCTCTATGGTGACACCAAGTGCAAACCATTTTGCAGGCCATTCCAGCCTCCAGGGGAGCTTGCCCTCATTCTTGCGTATG
>JAJZKS010000099.1 GCA_021850835.1 Thermoplasmata archaeon | reverse complement strand
GTTAATGCAATGGGCCAGGAAGAAATCGCAAAAATTGTAGAAGACGAATACCCGGAACTCCTCCACAAGGAGAAAAAAGTGCAGGAGCACAGGCTTCCTGACCTTAAGAATGTAAGGGGAAAGGTGGTACTGAGGATGGCACCCTCGCCATCAGGGCCACTCCACATTGGGCATTCCAGGCTTGCAATACTCAATGATGAATACGTGAGAAGGTATGGTGGCGAGCTCATTCTCAGAATCGAGGACACAAACCCTGCGAATATCGACCCAAATGCCTATGAGCAGATTCCGAGAGACCTAGAATGGCTCGGAATAAACACCACGCAGATTGTTATCCAATCTGACCGGATGGAAGTGTACTATGACGAAGCAAGGCGGCTCATAGAACAGGGAAACGCCTACATGTGCACCTGTGACACAGAGGTATACAAGAAGAAACTGGCCAGATCCATTGCCTGCCCCCACCGGTCTCTTAGCAGTGGAGAAAACATGGTTGCCTTTGAGAGAGTCCTTAAAGGTGAATTTGCACCGGGGGAGGTAGTCCTCATCATAAAGACACAGCTTGACCTCCCCAATCCTTCCGTCAGGGACTGGATCGCGTTCAGGATTTCTGATACAAAACACCCGAGGCATGGCCACAGGTTCAGGTTCTACCCAATGATGAATTTCAGCGTAGCAGTAGATGACCACCTTCTAGGGCTTACCCATGTCATCAGGGGCAAGGACCACATCAACAACACAGAGAGGCAGAAATACATCTTCAAGTATAACAACTGGGAACTTCCGGAATATTACCATTACGGGCTTGTAGACTTCCCTCAGGTTATCCTCAAGACTTCCATAATAAAGAAGGGAATTGCAGATGGCACCTACGCCGGCTGGGATGACGTGAGGCTCGGGTCAATCATGGCATTCAGGAAGAGGGGATTCTCACCTGAGACATTCAGGAGGTACTGGGTTGAGTCCGGGATGAGGGAGATCGATTCAGAGTTCTCTATTGACATTTTCAATGCCATGAACAAGGAATTCATTGATTCCCGGACAAGAAGGCTCTTCTTCGTCCCTGATCCGGTTAAGCTGAAGATTTCCGGATCTCCTGAACTTAATCCAGCCATTCCAAATCATCCATCGAACAGGGAACTCGGAACGAGGACCTACAGCATGAGAAAAGAACCTACCATTTATATTCCCAGATCTGACTGGTCTTCGATTGCTGATAGTGAAGAATTCAGGCTCAAAGACCTGTGCAATGTGCGCAGAGCTGGAGATGTGGTCGAATTTTCCAGTGTTGAGCCAAGCGGAAACAGGGTCAAGATCTTACAGTGGTGTCCTGACGGAAGCCATGGCTTTACTGTCATGAGGCCGGACGGGAGCATTGACCATGGACTAATGGAACCTCATGGAAAAGACTTCAGGGGAGTCGCCCAGTTGGAAAGATATGCTTATGCAAACATCCTGTCAGAAAGTGAAGCCTACTTCACCCACAAGTAAATTTATTCCTGTGGGACCTTGAGGAAAGATGGGAATTTCCTTAGGAGTATGATTTCGCCAATTGATTTCACCCATCTGAATGGAACGCTTATGGCGGACCCCATTTCCACCACCTGTGGATTGGGCTGTTCGATGTAAATGCCGTAGATATCCTGCTGCTCCATGTCAAAAATAACATCATTCACCTGACCCAGCAGAACACCTTTGTCGGTGTAAACAGGCAAGCCATAAAGTTCAGTTACTTCTGTGAGCATGGTTCAATATAATCCAAATCTAAATAAAAAGATTGGCAAGTCATTTACTGCAGATATCTATGAAATTTTCGAAAATTTTCTTGCCAAACTGTGTATTTTCAACCTCAGGGTGGAACTGAACCCCGAAAATGGGCTTTTCAGTGTGCCTGTACGCCTGTATTGAGCATGTCTTTGAGGATGCCATTATCTCAAATACGCCAGGCAGGGATTTTACCTCATCATTGTGGTTTTCCCACGCGATGATCTTATCGGGCAGGCCCTTTAGCAAAATGTCGGGCTTTGAAATTGTGACTTCGGTCTTGCCGAATTCCGGGTGTTTTCCAGGTCCTACCTCTCCGCCAAAGTGAAGTGCAATAAAGTGGAAACCCGCACATATGCCAAGAATCGGATAATCATGATCCTCTATGAATGAGCTTATGTTTCCAAGCTTGTCTATTTCAGATGCAATGCTTGGTGCGCCGCCAGACAGTACGAGCCCGTCCAGTCCGTCGAGATCCGATGATGAGGAGGTGTTGGGTACAATCCTGACATCAATGTCCAGGTCCCTCAGAACCCGGTACTCCCTGTGTGTCCACTGGCCCCCGTTATCGACCACGTAGATTTTCATTGGGAGGTTATTCCATTCCTGGAATGCCCAGTGATTTGCTGATCTCCTTGTACCTGTTTCTTATGGTAACCTCAGTGACTCCGGAAACTCTTGCAATTTCTTTTTGAGTCCTCGGCTTTCCAACCATGACCGAAGCTATGTAGATTGAGGCAGCAGCAACACCTGTGGGGCCCTTGCCAGATGATATCCCCAGCTCAATGGACCTCCTGACAATATCTTCACTGACAATAATGGCCTGCTTGTCAAGATCAAGTTTGCTGCAAAACTGTGCGACATAAGAATATGGAGTTGTTGGTTTTAGGTTAAGGCTGAGTTCCTTTGCAAGGTGCCTGTACGCTTTCCCTATCTTCTTTTTGTTGACTTCGGATGCCTTCGAAATTTCGTCGAGTGTCCTGGGGAGGTTTACCATTCTGCATGCTGCATAAATAGAGGCACAGACAATGCTCTCTATACTTCTACCCCTTATGAGGTTCTTTTCAACTGCCCTTCTGTAAATAAGTGCTGCGGTTTCTTTAATGTCTTTTGGAATTCCAAGTTTTGCCCCATTGTCGTTGAGCATCTGCAGGGCAAGTGACAGATTCCTTTCTGCGGCATTGCTGACCCTGATTCTCTGGTGCCATTTCCTGACACGGTATATCTGTGCCCTATTTTTATGTGGGATTCTCTTGCCATAATAGTCTTTGTTTGACCACGAAATTTCGGTGGCCAAACCCTTGTCATGGCTCAAAAAAGTCATTGGTGAACCGGTTCTTGCCCTTCTGTCATCCTGTTCAGAGTCAAAAGCCCTCCACTCTGGACCCTGATCTATAAAGGAATCTTCTAGAACCATGCCACAATCATTACAAATCAACTCTCCCCTTTCATAATCCCTAACAAGATGCTCGGAGCCGCATTCCTGGCATCTCTTTGTAACATCCTGATCAATATTGGAAGCCATTTGAACACCAATGAATAATTAGTATTTAATGTCATAGGAAAAGCTATTAAAGTTTTTCCACTAGTAGTGTATTAAAATTTCACTGCACATCTTTGTTTTTCCATAAAAAATCGAAATTTAAGAAATGACCAATGCGAAAAGTATGTATGCCTATCTCTGACCCGTTTTACAGATAAACATATTGGTATACGAATACTTTAATATCTAGAGAAAATGTATTAATAAACTTGCGTAGAGTTTAAATACTTAATTTTGATAACTGATATGTTGGCAACAGATAACTTAGAAATTGTGCATGTAATGAGCAAGCAACTGGTGATAAGAGCGGGGCAATGCACAAAGATCAAAGCTAAGATACTTGACGAGAATGACAAGACAGTTGGCCGACTGATGAAGATATTTGGCCCCGTGTCCAACCCATACGGGCTGGTGAACCTCAATGAGGAAGTGAAGGAGCCCGGGAAACTGAGGCTCATATGTTAGGTGAACAAAATGGAGAACACAGAAAGTAAGAAGAAGAATATAGAACAAATTGAAAAGTGCCCAGAATGTGGTTCTTTCCAGCTTGTCCGTGACTATGAGAGGGGTGAGCTAGTGTGCAACAACTGTGGTCTCGTGATAGATGACAGTTATATTGACCAGGGACCGGAATGGAGAGCATTCGATTCCGAGCAGACCGAATCCAGGGCAAGAACCGGATCGCCCATGACATTCACAATACATGACAAGGGACTTTCAACAGACATCTCCTGGAAGAACAAGGACTCATACGGCAAATCAATTCCTACCAGAAACCGTGCCCAGCTGTACAGGCTGAGGAAGTGGCAAAAGAGGATCAAGGTTTCAAATGCCGCTGAGAGAAACCTCTCACAGGCCCTCCAGGAACTGGAGAGGATGGCATCCAACCTGAGCATTCCAAATGACGTCAGGGAAACTGCTGCTGTGATTTACAGAAAAGCCGTAAAGCAGAACATGATAAGGGGAAGGAGCATTGAAGGGGTTGTTGCAGGTTCCATATACGCTGCCTGCAGGATAACGAATGTCCCTAGGACCCTGGATGAGATTGCCTCTGTCACACGGGTGAAGAAGAAGGAAATTGGAAGGACCTACAGGATAATGAGCAGGTACCTGAAGCTGAACATAATGCCATCAAAGCCTGATGACTATGTGAACAGGTTCTGCAGCAAGCTGAAGCTTTCAATGGAAGCCAGGAAGAAAGCGACAGAGATCCTGAAGATGGCCCAGGACAATGACCTGACCTCTGGAAAGGGCCCAACTGGAGTAGCAGCCGCTGCCATATACATCGCATCCCTCATTACGGAAGAGAGGAGAACACAGAGGGCAGTTGCAGAAGTTGCCGGTGTCACAGAAGTGACGATCAGGAACCGCTACAAAGAGCTCACGGAAAAGCTTTCAATCAACGTGGAACAGTAAATTTCTGTTTCCACTCAATAAATTTTTTTAAAGACTTCGTAAGACCTTAAAAGATCATCAACCAGATTATAGAGCGAAGTAATTTTGTCGGTGGTTGCCGTAACACGTATTTTGTTATCCTGGACTGATGTTCTCCAGCTATTAGTGTCATCAGCTTTCAGAGCATTAAGCAGGTCTTTGCATTCCTGCCCTTCACATTGAATCTCCACGGTTATGTCCAACATATCTGTAGGGAGCATTGTTATTTAGGCTTGATGGAGAGCCAAAGGAAAATATCATAAGTATACTTCAATTCCTGAAGAAAAGCGGAGGTTGCCGAGCCAGGTTAAAGGCGACAGACTCAAGATCTGTTTCCGTAGGGATGCGCCGGTTCGAATCCGGCCCTCCGCATACTATATAAAACTTGAAAGTGCGCTTCTATCATCTATGCACATTCATTTCAATGGGTTGGGTCCCTTTATTTTCATATACATATTTTGAATAATTAGATTGAGAAAATCGCATTAACCAAGAATGCCAACACAATAAGAAATGCCAAACATTACCAGTTCAGCTTCCAATCGGCGTAACTGCCAATTATCTCTATCCAGAAATGTTATGGCCACTCTATACTTGGGTTGCCCGCGTCCACTTTAAAAATTTTAGTCTCGGCACTGCAGTATGATGACAGATGCCCTGAAAGTTCAATAAGCGCCTTTTCAATAAGGGTATCGGGAAAAGGGGGAAGGGTTTCAGTTACAAAAAAAGCCTCTTTTGTAAACTCAGTAAGTTTGGTTTTCTCTGATTCCCTCCAGTTGAATTTTCTGCAAAGAATCTTTTCCTTGTCTGCATAGACAACCTCCCCGGGAACAGGATGTGAGACCTCTCTTGAGCCCAATTCCATAAAGTTTTCACTTCCGGTTGCAAACCCGAGGGTCAGGTCCCCAGTTATTTTCCCCAAATCTTCCCCACCAAAAGGGGTTAAGTATTCGAGAGAGAGGCTATTGTAAATATCAACCAATTTATTGATGTGCGGAATTTCGCCACCCTTCAGAACTCTTCTGGCGAGTGCTTCATGAGATGGCCTGCCATCTTTGACTTTAAGTTCCTTATACACAGTTTTCCAGTTAGCGATAAGGGGATTCCCCACTAAATTTTCCAGTGAAATTCTTTGGCGAATCTTTGTTTCTGCAGTTCTCAGTAAACTGGCTGCAGCAGGGTTAATTCCAGAATTGTCAATATCTGTGGCTATTATAACTCCCAACCTAAGGTCGGGAAATAACTGAAATATTTTAGGATCGACCCCGAATTTCAAGACAAGCCATATTTCACTGCTGCTAATAAAAATATATGATTTATGGGCAATAACTGTTTACCATAGGTGCTCAAAATGTTGGTTCTGCGGTAAGGCCATTGAGGCGTAGAAATAGAGAGCCATGAATGCTATGTTGGCAGCAACTGCAAAAATTACGGCGAAACCCGGCATTAAATTCATAAAACCGTTGCCAAACAGAGCGCCGGGAATTCCATATACCGGGCTGAAGAGTTAGGCAAGCGGTTGCACTGTAGCACCTGCAAGAGCACCAGGTAAGGCTATTCCACCTGATGTTTGGGCAAAAATGCAAAGGGATGAATGGAATGTTAGAGCAAGGTAACCGCGGGCCATTATCCAGTATACCTTATTTCCGATAAGAAAGAACTTGATATTTTGCTGGAGACCGGCAACAAGAATGGCGAAAATGAAGGTTTGAAGTCACTGATTAGTTTCTGGTGCAATTCTTCCCCGT
>JAJZKS010000098.1 GCA_021850835.1 Thermoplasmata archaeon | reverse complement strand
TAATAAAAAGGAGAAATTTAATTCACCGGAAAAATAACCTTCCATGCCAAATGTTCTCCTCCTTCACGGTGGCGCAGGATCAGACAATACTTATACAGATGCACTGAACAGGTATGCAAGCAATACAGCTTCCATGAAATCAAAGAATCCCCTGGATTTCGTGGTGGAATCAGTGAGGCTCATGGAAGACGATCCCTCATTCAATGCAGGAACGGGTTCCGTGAAGAGGATAGATGGCTCAATACAGATGGATGCTGCTGTCATGGTTAAAAACAGCATTGGTTCAGTTTCGGCGATCGAGCGGGTCAGGAATCCTGTCATGGTTGCAAGGGAAGTAATGCTGCAGACTCCCCATGTTATGCTCACCGGCGACGGTGCTGTTAAGTTTGCGAGGGCTATGGGATTCCAGGATTATGACCCAACTACAGAACGGACCGAGAACATATGGAAGAAGATGGTGGACTTTTTTAACGGGAAGGAAGTGGAACTGCCTGAAAGGTATTCAGAATACTACAGGTACGCCAAGATCTTCGGCTTCCCACAGCACAAGGACACTGTAGGTGCGGTTGCCAGGATAGGCGGGAAATTTGCTGCAGCTGTCTCAACCGGAGGCTCATCCCCAATGATGAGGGGAAGGGTAGGAGACTCACCGCTTCCCGGTGCAGGCCTGTACGCAGGGGAGAACGGTGCAGTTGTCGCTACCGGCATCGGCGAGGAGATCATCAGGAAGATGATGTGTTACGATATTTACAGGGAAATAGGCACCCGCCCTCTCGGTGAAATACTGAAGGAGAAGGTGGAGTCGTTCGGCAAAGTCCTTGTCGGTGTCATAGCCGTATCTGAGGATGAATACGCTTCATATTCAAACAGCAGCATGGCTACGGGTATAAGCACCTGGCCATGAATAGTTGGTTCTATTTCACATGCCGGAAGAGCCATAATACAATGTCCGTATTGTGCCGACAAAAACATCTGTCAGACAGCAGTCTTAAGGTTTATAAAGCAGTAAAATATGCTTCTTGAATGGAATTTGAAAAATTCAGGACCATGCAATTCCCCAGGGATGTATATGTGGGGCACGGGGTTCTGCCAAATATTGTACCCGTGGTGGCCAGATATATGCGGTCCGGTTCCATTGTCATTGTCACAGGAAATATTACATACGACCTCGCTGGAAAGGAGGTTGAATCCATACTCCATGATGCCGGATATGATGTCCATGTAATCAGGACTGACCGTGCAAACACAGAGAATCTTGAGAAGATAGAGTCTCTTGCCAAGGAGCTCGGTGCCGGGCTCATCATTGGCGCAGGCGGAGGAACCAAGATTGACCTCGCCAAGAAAACGGCATATGATTTTAACGTTCCATTTGTTAGTGTACCAACAACTCCAAGCCATGACGGGATTGCATCCCCCAGGGCATCCATTAGAAGGACAGGCTCAACCCTTTCACAGGAAGCCTCAATGCCGATTGCCATCATTGCAGATACCGCAATACTTTCAAGGGCTCCATTCAAGTACCTGAAAGCAGGTGCTGCAGATGTGATATCAAACCTCACAGCACTTCTCGACTGGAAACTTTCCAGCCGCCTCCATGGCGAGGAATACAGTTCCAGCTCTGCTGCAATATCAGAGTATGCAGCAAGGGAACTCCTTGAGAAGAGCCACATGGTCCTTGAGGGGGTGGAAGAATCGGTATGGCTAGTAACCAAGCAGATTCTTGCCTCAGGAACCGCAATGGCAATCGCAGGGTCATCCAGGCCCGCAAGCGGCAGTGAGCATCTTATTGCGCATGCCCTCGAAATGGCCAATCCTGGTGAATCTATCCATGGCGAGCAGTGCGCTATGGGTTCGGTTGTTTCCATGTTCCTCCACGGCGGAGACTGGCAGATGCTTGCCTCAGCATACAGCAGAATGGGCCTTTCCATTAAGGCAAAGGACTACAGGATACCCGATTCTGTAATGATAAAGGCACTGTCGACAGCACACTCAATAAGGCCGGAAAGGTACACTATACTAGGTGAAAAGGACATCAGTTTAAATGCCTCAGAAAAAGCACTCGAAATCACAGGAATCATCTAATGGTGCACGCACCATGGCTAAAATATCGCTTATCGGAGTAGACCTTGCAAGAGAAGGCCTAGAATTCACGTTCGTGGGTCCGCTTGTCGGCTGTTCAGAATGCAGGATAAAGAATGTATGCTTCAATCTTGATCCTGGTAGGACCTACAGAGTTCTCAAGGTCAGGGAGAAGGAGAACCCATGCTTTGTGTTCAACAAGGACAGGGTTTCCACCGTGGAAGTGGAGGAAGTTCCAGAAATTATGAACATGCAGTATGGGAAAAAGCTGCAGGAAGGTTCCTCTGTTACATTCAAGTCAATGGAATGTGACCATTACACCTGCCCCAACATTGAAAAATGCAACCTTGTCCACATGAGGGAGGGCATAAGGGGAGTCATAAACAAGGTTGAGGAAAAGCTGGATTGCCCAAAGGGGTATGACATGAGAAAGGTCTCAGTCAACCTCCAGTAACCTTTTCTCATTTCTTCACAAACCTGTGCCGTTCCAGGAAAATCTCCAGCTTATTGTCTTTTGATTTCCTTATTTCAATGGGCATCTTCTCATTATCCATGTAAATGAAGACTTCGTCATTGTCCATTATGACGGGAACTGCTATGTTATATTCGTCGCTCCTCAGTTCCAGGGTGAGGTTCCCTGTTGACCCTTCACTTATGATGAGGGAACTGAAATCCCTGTAATCTCCATACATGCCTATGAGCTCATCCTTCAGCTTCTCATGCTTCACGAATGGCAGATCCTCAGGACCCGAACCTTCAATGAACAGTGAAAGTGCGTAAAGACCAATCCTGGAATTGGGGGCCTCTGATACATTTGCGCCAATGGATACCGAAACACCATAATCTTCCAGGAATCCTACAAACCCGGATGAGGCGCCAACTGCGCCGGCATGTTGCACTATCCTGTGCCCGAGGAAATCATCCTGTATGCTCCAGCCATAACCGTAATGTGATTTCCCGTATGGGCCGTTTTCTTCAACGGTGAACCTCGGTTTTATGGATTCCTTCAATATGCTGGGTTCAATGAGGCCCCTGTTCCCTCCTGTCCAGAGGGAAACATATCTTGACAGTTCATCAGATGATGTAATGAGCCCACCAGGCGCCAGAACTGTCTGGTGGTCCGATATGCCTGCGGGAACCAGTTCGCCGTCCTTTCTTATGTAAGGGGTCGCATGGTCTACGTCCTTTAGCGCTTCAATTCCGTTGAAGGTGCTTCTCTTCATGTCAAGGGGCGTGAGCAGCATTTCCCTGACGCACTGTGCATATGGCTTTCCCGTGACTTTCTCAATGACCCTGCCCAGGAGCGTATAACCTTCATTCCAATACATGAATTTCTTCCCAGGAGGGCTGTGCCTCTCAGAGGAGGCCCCGTTGAGGAAGTCCATAAAATCATCCATGGTTTCTATTGGAATGTTGGTGGTATCCCTTCCAAGGTCCCTGAAAAGCACAATCTCTGCCGCGTTTACTGAGGCAATCCCGCTGGAGTGGTACATCAGGTGCGATAGTGTGGTCTTCGCTGCGTATTCATCGACCCTGAAATCCTCCAGGTAATCGGTAACAGGCGCTGAGGTCTTCAGAAGTCCCTGCTTTTCAAGGGAAAGTATGCACATCGAAGTAACAGATTTGGTTATCGACCCTACTCCATAGAGTGTGTCGCTAGTTGCAGGCTTACCGCTTTCAAGGTCTCTCCTGCCATATCCTCTTGAGAATATTGCCCTTCCATTCAAGGCCAACGTAAGGGAGAGTGCAGGAACACCTCCCTTCTGCATTGCCTTTGAAACATACTGGTTGAGCCGGAGGATTTTGCCCTGCGTCATTACGGTAGAAGAAGCCTTTGCCATTTTAACTCAGGTGAAGTATTGCTTTGCAATTATTACAATCTTTTTCTTGCATCTGGAAAGTACATATTTCACCGCATCACAGAATTTATTACCATCACCGTAGCTTTGTTTGCCATGAACGTGTCTTCCGGGGACTACGATTTTCTCATAATTGGGGCCGGTTCCACTGGCACAAGCATAGCTTACCACCTCGCTTTAATGGGCAAGAAGGTTGCCGTAGTGGACAGGGGAGGCATTGCGGCCGGAAACACCGGCAAATCAAGTGCACTTGTGAGGACACACTACAGCAATGAGCTCATTGCAAGGATGGCCCTTTACTCCCAGAACATTTTCAGAGATTTCCAGAAGATCGGATACTCAGGATTCACCAGGACGGGGATGATCTTTCCTTTTGGCAGGAACTATAAGGATGTGGCCAGGGAAAATGTTGGGATGCTGAGGTCAATTGGTGTGGACGAACCTGAAATTGATGTGAAAAAGGTCAGGGAATATTTCCACGACGTGAACCTGGATGGTTACGAGTACATATGTTACGAGCCTGAGAGCGGGTATGCCGATCCTGTGGCAACATCCAATTCATTTGCGGACAAGGCGAGGGAACTGGGGGCACAGTTCATTCCAAAGAAATCGGTTGCCTCCGTGGAATCCCGGAAAGAAGGCGCTGAAGCCGAACTGGCTGGCGGGGGCAAAATGCGTGCCTCAAAGATAATTCTGGCAGCAAATGTATGGACAAACAGCCTCCTCTCTGCATCGGGCATTTCAAAGAGCCATCTGCTGCCCATCCATGCTTCGCTGCACGGCATCATTTATCTCAGGAGGCCGGAGGAGTACAGGGGAATCCGCCCGACCCTCTGGGACCCCAGGCACCTGTCTTACTACAAGATGGAAGGCACATCCCTTACTGCGGTGGGGAGCCTCGATCCAAAACTGGATGAAAAGGCTGTTGACCCGGACGAGCCGATTCCGGAGGCCGCAGAAGACGACTATGTGGAGAAACATCTGGAAATACTCACTGAGACGCTTCCATCCATGGAGAAGGCTACCCTTGTGTCCACCCTTACAGGCTTGTATGATATGACTCCGGACGGGCAGGCAATCATAGATTCCCTATCCCCTATTGGACTTGATAACATCTACGCCATTGCGGGCCTCAGCGGGCACGGCTTCAAGCTGTCTCCTGCATATGGAAAGATAGTTTCAGACATGGCAACGGGCCAGGCTCCGGAAAAGTCATTGTTTGACTGGGCACATTTTTCAATGGGGCGATTCAGCAGCGGGGAAATGATAAAGTCCAGATATGAGGATATAGGAACAATATACTGAGACTTCAATCGGAGGCCAAAATACTGAAACTCTGATAATAATAAAAAAGTGGAAAAAATATTTTAAAGAAATTTAAGTAAGGACTATGGGCTCTCCCTCTTCCACTTCTGAGATGGTTGCATAGTCGGGGTTGTCCATCTTCTGCTTGAGCCCTGACAGGACACCAAAGGGGAAGAATACTGCAACTGACACTATGACGACCACTGCTGTTGCCTCATAGAAGCCGAGGATGTTCAGGGCACCATCGCTTCCAATGTACGTCATGCCGAGCATGAAGACAATGTAGAGAATGTACCACAGTGAGTTTGCTACGTGCTTGAAATCTCTTCTGTAGGTGTTCCTCACCAGGGGAAGTATAAGCCCGAATATGACAACTCCAACAGTCAGGATGGCAACTGCATAGTTTACTGTTGTCCAACCGCTCCAGAATATGATGAGGGACGCAGAGATGAATGCAATGGGTGCGATGATTATTCCGCCCGGGATCCTGAATCTCGTGGCTCCCTGCCTTCTTGATACCACAAGGGCAACCGGGTTCACTGCAAAGCCCAGGTATCCTGCAACCACTGCATCCTCAATCAACCCATATATGCTCGGGATCGGAGCGGAAACGAATGCCAGGATCCCTCCTATGAGGGCAAGTATGAGAAGGGCCCAGTATGGAACAGAGTACTTCTTGTGGACATATTTCATGATATTGGGCATGATCCTTGTCCTGCCCTGTGCAAAGAGAATCCTTGAACCGCCTCCCAGGTATATGTAGCCCACAATGAACGGGCCGATGATACCGATGATTATTGTGAAGACCAGAATCAGGGTGGAATTGTAGCTGTGTGCAATGGTGATGAATGGGTTGCCTGATATTGCCCCTACTCCTGACCAGCTTCCCACTGGTATCCCCAGCCTGTTCCAGTCTATGCCAGTGACAAAGACCCAGTCAAGGAAAAGATAGATTAAAAGCTGGCCAATAACCACAATGATGATGGCTAGCGGCAGTTTCCGGAACTTCTTGGATTCCTCCGCATAGTCCGGGAGAACCCTTATCCCACCGAAGGCAAACATTGCAAATGGTATTGCAAGGAACACCCCTGAGAACCCGAAGGGCAGGAAGCCGCCATATGCGGTGAGGTTCGCGCCTTTGTACACAAGGGCAGCAAGGCCAATGCCCACTGCAATGAAGAAGAACAGCTTAACGATCCCGAAAATTACCGTGGACCTTCCAAATGCCCTTATTCCAAAGTAGTTGAACGGAACCATGAACA
>JAJZKS010000097.1 GCA_021850835.1 Thermoplasmata archaeon | reverse complement strand
TCATAGTAATTGCCCCAGAAATTGATGAATGTAAGCGATACTCCCGGTATTGGCTTTCCCAAGGATTGGGTCAACCCTGATACGGAATACTTTGCCTGAGGCGTCAGTGAAACATTCTGGTAGAGGCCCGTCAGCCCTTGCCCTATGTAAAGCGTCTTGTAGGCAGTGCTGTACTGGAAAACCTTGAAGGCGAAAGTTCCCTGGCCAGAGGCTAGAATCTGGATCTGGTAAAAGCCCTGAGAATTAGTTCTCACAAGGGTAAGAGCCTGCATTACTGCAATTCCGAGGACCTTATCGGCAACCGGTTGTTTACCACTGGGGCTGGAAGCATTGTACACATATCCCTGAAGGGTCAGCGTTGTGTTCCCTGATGGGGTGAATGACGTCTGGTTGAAACCTAGTCCAGGCTGGTTGAATGTCTGATTCTGGAAGATCTGGTAGGTTGGGGGCTTTATGTTCTTGGGAACATGATTAATCTTTATAGTAGCAGGATTTGATGGGTATGATACATGAAATATGAAGAATACACTGGATATAAGCACCATTCCCACAACGAGAAGGGCTATATTTTTTGGAGACACTGTAGCTATTGAAACAATTGTATTATTTATTAGTTTCTAATGTCAATAATTGTTTGGAGCGCTAAAAATAAGGGTCAGTTGCGCACCTTGACGGCTACACCTTTTTTGAGATCAACCATTGCCCTGGCAGGCATTTTCGCTATCCCCACACCCTTCAATTCTCCGGCGTGGTGCAATACCACTTCGTCTTCCTGCCTCACATCATCACTTGCATTGAGCACCCCCACAGCATAAATGTTTGCAGTGGGCTTGAAATTGTCAATCTCCACAAGGAACTTGCCATTCTCAAGGAACCACGGTGCGGACTGCTTGTTGATGGTAAATTTCCCAAGCATTTCATTGAATACCAGGACGGGTTTGCCTTCTTTCACCAGCATCTCGCTATTGTAATTCTTCACTATCTTGCATCCTGACATGTACTTTGATATCCAGCTTCCAAACTGGTATTCAGCAATTTTGGTGAATCTCTCCATCTTCTGGTTGTATCTCCCTTGAGGTGGATGCTCTGCCAACACTGTTGCAACTGTATCCTTCAGCCTGG
Organism: Thermoplasmata archaeon; assembly: GCA_021850835.1. Next base: position 5,405 of record JAJZKS010000097.1, on the reverse strand, counting down.
CAAGCGAGGAATCGCTCCGATCCCATTTCACCAGTATTGAATTCGCCGGTAGGTGGCCCATGATGAATTCCAGATCATCATCTACAAACGCAATTGCCCTTTCGTAAGAATTGTTTCTGAAAAAAGCCTCGATTACGTTGTTGATCATCAGTTTCTCATCCTCATACCATTCCCCTATTACTGGGATATCATAGTATGAAGCAGGATATGTCTGTTCGATATCCCTTGGGACCAGCCCCACCGGTGAGGTTATTATGAGTTCGTGCACCTGGTTTCTCATCCCTCCAAGAGCCTCGATTATTCTTTTGTGGGATTTGGAACTGGAATAGGGCTTCCTTGCGGAGCATGGCATAAGGACTGCGACTCTCCTGCTTTCAGGTTTCCTGTAATCATTTGAGATGTAATCCCTGTACCTGGCCAAATCTGGTCTCCTCAGGGATTCAAGCGAGTTTGCTTTTATGTATGGAGTTCTTCTGGGAAAGAAGTGCTCCCCTTCCCTTTTAATGTCATTGTCCAGTAACCGCAGGATTTCCATGGCCTTGGAAGAGATCTGATATTTTTCGACCAGCTCCCTAAGTGTTCCGGATTTTATGCTCTGGGAGAGAACAGCAAGGATTTCCCTGACAAAAGTAATGTTTTGTTCAGAGGCATGATCAGTTGCCTTCAACCTGCCAAAAATAGTGAATTTATAGCCCATGATGGCCTCCATCCTCAAGGTGCTGTCATCAAACAATGAGACCCCGGCATAAACTAGAATTGGAATTAGATAAGGATCTGCGACTCCCTGAAGGTAGATGAGCTTACTCATCCCGTATTTGCTGCGTATCTCTGACACCTTTTCAACTAGCCTTCTTGGCCTCTGAATGAGTTGGGCTCCATCAGGTATTATCACTATATCTTCAGTTAGCCATTCTTCATTTTGCATGAGTGCTGCGACCTCTGTATTTTTCGTTTCAGTTGCAGGCCTTCCCAACTGCCCAAGAACTTCTATGATTCCATCGGTTCTCCTGACCTGTTCACCGATAGTTGTGTCAAGGATGCATGGATACAGCATTTTTCCTTCGATTGAACCAGTTCTTGCAAAACCAAAGAAGGCTTCATCTATGATCATGAATGTTTCCTAATCACCTACTACCTAAATTCAATTGCTGAAAAATGGATCTGGAATACATCAAAGCTCTGAATCACATATCCGCTGTTGGACAGTATATTGAAGAAGCCCGTAAAATCAGCGGGGAAAGGTTAATTAGATACAATTAACTGTTGAGTCTGAAAGCAGTGGTTCATTTATCTGACAAGCTGATTAACATGCAGGATACACAGAACGAAAAAGAAAAGATTGTTTTGCCCGGTGATGTAATTGCAACAGCAGAAGAATACGTCCCTGGCAAGAATACCATGGAAGAAAATGGAGATGTCGTAGCCTTAGCTTATGGTTTACTTAGGAAAGACGACAAGGGCCTGACCGTCTCGGTACAGACCCCTAAGAAGAAAATCACCCTCCACAGTGGACAGATCGTTTATGGTCAGATAACCAAAATGGACCAGAGAAGAGCAAACGTTAAAGTTGGAGCAGTTTTTGACCGGCAGCTTGGACTGGTTGAATACGTTGCTGACGGTAGCATAGGCATGTCCTCACAATATGGGAGAAACAACGAGCCCAGCATGCACATTGGAGATCTGATCAGAGCCAAAATCCTGCGGATTGGCGACAGGGGACTCGACCTTGGGATATTCGGGAAGAACCTTGGGGTGCTCAGAACGCTGTGCACTAAATGCAGGCTGCCCATGGTAAAGAAGAATGCCACACTATACTGCGATAATTGTGAGCGGTCGGAGATCAGAAAGGTCGCAGAGGACTACGGAATGATAAATATCATGGAGGATATGGCATGAAAGGCGGAGTTTCAAACAAGGTAAATGACGTTGAAAAACTTTCAAATGAAGTGGTGACCATGAGGAAAGAACTTGAGGATGTCAAGGAAGTCCTCAAGGGCCTCATTCAGGTCATAATGAGCAGAGAAGAAGGACTAGACGAAGACGAATACAACTAAAGGTGCGATATATGATAATGCCTATGAAAATGTTGGAAGAAAACCTGAACAAGAAAGTTGCATTGCTGCTTAAGGATAACAGAGTACTGGAGGGGACACTCGCCGGTTACGATGAATACATGAACATGGTTCTTGATGAAGTTGAGGAAAATTCTGAAGACCTCAACAGGAAACTTGGGACTGTTATCATAAGGGGAAGCAACGTTGTCAGGATTTCTCCAAAGTAGACCGGACTGATAGTTTAGTCCTAAATTTTCCATTTTTCTGAAAACACATTTCTAATTATACCAAAGCTTTTTCATTCAATAATTTGCTTTTAATAAGTCATGAAATGAGTTGCGCCCTATAATCTGATTAACCACGTTGGATAGAATGAGCCGATTAAATACTCATTGGGTAGCTTTTTGGGAGGGCCGGGACCGGGAATTGAACCCGGGTCCGGGGATCCACAGTCCCCAAGGATAGCCCTCTACCCCATCCCGGCCATTGCGTTGGGTAGGAGATTTTTACCACATTAATTATTATTTGCCTGACGGCAGCGCAGTCATTACTGATTAGGTTGTTCACAGTGAAAGAAAATTGCAGGGATGCCCATTATGTCATGAGTATGGTGCTCATACAGTCGTGGGACGCGAATTTCCATTTTCTGCTCCCTGACGATTGTTAATGACTTGGCATAATACGACCGGATGAAATCTGCAGACTTCAAATTGTGCAGGGAGTAGATATGTTTTCCAAGCTTGATTGCAGAATCCAGAAATTTCCTGTCCGCACCCTCAGCAACCGAACCAAATGGCGGGTTCATGAAGACAGTGTCCACAGACTCCCTGAAAGAAAGAATATCTCCCTGGATGATTTCTATATTGAAACCTTCAGCATTCTTGCGTAGTGCCTCAACCTGATGTTCGTCCAGTTCCACTGCATATACTTTTTTGGCTCCAAGCAACGCGGCCCCAACAGAGAAAATGCCATTTCCGGCACCAAAATCACCAACAACTTTGCCATCGACATTGCCATCAAGAAAAGCTAGATAAAGAATTTCTGAAGCTACTCCTGCGCTGGTAGGGTACTGTTCCAACTGGTTCCTGTACTTAAGTGGTTTCTGTAGCTTCTGCAGGTGAATTTCAAGGTCCTTTTTGGACCTTATCTGTTTCTGCATCTATTTTTCTACTGTGCCAACAGCAAGATCAACAACCTGCCTGGCTTTCTTGACTGAATCTTCAGCAGATTCTCCCCTGCTGAGGAACAGTTTCTCAATTTTCCTCATGGCACGCTGCTTTCTCCAGGTGCCTCTTTCATGGGCAGCAAGAACAATGTATTCTGCTACTTCCCTGTCAACGCTAATACCGAATCTCTCTCTGATCTTAATTTGCCAGACAGGGACAAGTACCGACGGTATTTCCCTGAGATTGTTACCTGCTCTCTTTTCCTCGATTAACCTGTTAAGGTTACTTGTTTTCTTGAATCGAGAAGGTCCACTCATTAGCCAAAGAATGTCTGATTTGTAATAAAGCTTTTCACTGGAAACCATAAAGATATGTTACCGTGCATCTTGAAAATACAGTGAAAAATAGGTTTGTGGGGACCCTAGGTCCCCTGCTTCAGTATAGAACGGTGCTGAGTATGCCCTTTGCGGTGTGGAGCCTGTTTTCTGCCTCGTCAAAGACAACACTGTGCAAGCTCTCCATAACATCTGCAGTTACTTCTAATCCCCTGTGTGCAGGGAGGCAGTGCAGGAACAGGTAATCCTTGCTTGCATGCGAAACAAGTTCGTTGTTTACCTGATATTTCCGGAATAATTTCTCCTTCTGCTCCTTCTCCTTTTCCTCACCCATGGATACCCATACATCAGTGTAAATGACATCTGCAGATTCAACTGCCTTCACAGGGTCTTCCAGGATCTCTATATTGCTGCCAGTGTCCTTTGCAATCTGTTCAGCGATGTCTAGAATATCTTTGTTCGGCTCATGACCTTTGGGGCATCCAACAGATATATCTGATCCCAATAGGGCCGTACCTAAAATAAGAGAGTTAGCAACGTTGTTTCCGTCGCCGACGTAGCTTACTTTCAGGTTGTTTACCCTGCCTTTCCTTTCTTTCACGGTCATGAAGTCGGCAACTATCTGGACCGGGTGCTCCAGGTCATCGAGTGCATTGATGACAGGCACAGATGCATTTTTAGCCAGTTCCAGCACATTTTCGTGTTTGAAAGCCCTGTATGAAATAACGTCGACGAACCTTGACAGGACCTTGGCTGTATCAGCTATAGTTTCACCGCGGCCTATCTGCATGTCGTTTGGATTGAGATAAATGGCATGCCCGCCAAGCTGTGTCATTGCTGTTTCCAGCGATACCCTTGTTCTTGTGCTTGGCTTTTCAAAGATCATTCCGAGCACTTGGTTGGTAAATTGTGGAAACTGCTCATATCTCTGCCTTTTCAGTTTAATGGAAAGATCGATGATATCTTCCAGGTCACCGGCCATATCCATAACTGAAATTATATCCCTCTTCATACAATCACTTCAGCAAAGCTGGGACATCATCAGGGAATTCCGCAACTTTTACGCCGGCTTCCTCAAATGCCTTTATCTTTGACTCTGCAGTTCCTACGCCCTTTTCAATGATTGCACCTGCATGCCCCATTCTCTTGCCTGGAGGAGCACTTCTTCCTGTTATGTATGCCACGACTTTCTTCTTCACGTGTTCCTTGATGTATTTTGCCGCAAGTTCTTCGTTGTTTCCGCCGATTTCACCCACTAGCACAATCCTCTTGGTTCTCTCATCCGCCTCGAATAGCTTCAGCACATCAATGTATGTGAGGCCGACAACAGGGTCTCCGCCAAGACCAATAACAGCACTCTCACCAAGGCCGCTTCTGGTAATGTGGTCCACTATCTCATAGGTCAAAGTTCCGCTTCTTGAGGCTACTGCTACGTCTCCCTGCCTGAATATCTGGTTAGGCATGATTCCAATCTTGCATTCTCCTGGAACAGTGATTCCTGGTCCGTTTGGCCCCATCACTGTTATTCCCCTTAGTTTAGCTTCATGCACTATTTCCATTGAGTCATGGAAGGGAACTTTCTCGGTGAGAACATAGACTATCTTTATCCCATTGTCAATGGCCTCAAAAGCCGCATCTTTAACAAACGGGGCAGCTACAGAAATCATTGTTGCGTCCGGCTCAAATGCCATTGCTTCTGATACACTGTCTACAACAGGAACCTGGTCCTGGAATTTTGTGCCTCCCTTTCCTGGTGATGTCCCTGCAACAATCCGTGTGCCGAACTTCAGCATTTCACCGGCGTGGAATGATCCCTGGTGACCGGTAATTCCCTGTACTATCACTTTTGT
>JAJZKS010000096.1 GCA_021850835.1 Thermoplasmata archaeon | reverse complement strand
ACCCAATAAACTCAGAGAGGGAGAGAAGAAGATCAGGAAGGCAGAGAAGAACGTGTCAAACAAGAAGAAAGGTTCAAACAACAGAAAGAAAGCAAGGACCAATCTCACAAAGCAGCACCAGAAGGTAAAGACTCAGAGAGAGGACTTTGCACACAAGCTCTCAAACGAGATCGTGAAGATGTATGGTTTCATTGCTTTCGAAAAACTGATCGTAAAGAACATGATGAAGAATCATCTTTTGGCAAAGAGCATAGCCGATGCTTCATGGAGCACCATCGTTCAGTACACAACTTACAAGGCTGTAAGTGCCGGTAGGGAAGTGGTTATGGTTGACCCGAGAAACACATCAAAACAATGCTCTAATTATGGATATATGAAGGAATCGCTGAAACTGTCTGAAAGGACATTTCACTGTGATTCCTGAGGCCTCGAGATTGACCGAGATCTCAATGCCGCAATAAACATCCGCAACCGGGGATTAGAGAAAGTAGGGAGGGGCACTCCCGAAGTTACGCCTGTGGAGATTGGAGCAATACCCGAAAGGGAAATTCCGGTCAGCGAAGCAGGAAGCCCCGTCCAATAGGGCGGGGAGGATGTCACTTTTTCAGAACTACAATGTCCTGTGTAGTTGATTTCACAAGAGTCTTCAAGTGAGAGTTAAACCTGACTTTTCCATTCTTTGATTCGGAGACGCCAAAGACCATCAGGTCCGGTTTCTGGTCCCTGATCATGAGGTTCATTTCATCTACCAGATTGGTTGAGAAACTTGGCCTCACAATAGTAATGTTCTCCCCATAGACTGAGGTAAGCTCTCCCATCCTGTCCAATAGAGTCGTGAATCCATGGGTCCTCTTCTTGTCATATTTCCTCAGGTCTGCAAGCACAAGCTCCGCTCCAATGGCTTTCTTGATATGGACTGCGAGGGAAACGGATGCCCTCGTATTCAGTGTTTCGCTGAGGGGGACGAGGATTTTCCTGTAAGGGTATTGGCTGCCTTTTATGCTGAATACTGCAGTGGGGATTTTAGAATTCTTTATGACATAATCTCCAATGCCTCCAAACAGAGATCCGGAGAGGACTGACCTCTTGAATGTCCCGAGAAGGATTAGATCATAGTTTTTGTTGCTGGTCTCATCAACAATGCCCTGCCTGACGCTCTTGGAGGTCTTGACCTTGGGTATGACCTTAATGTTCTTCTCCTTCCCGTCCCTATAGGCATTTATTATCACATTCACCTTGTCGCTCCAAGTGACTTCCTTTAGCTCTTCCTTGATTGTGAGGGCAGTTATCTCAGTGTTGTAAACATTTGAGAGCGAAAATGCAAGGTCCAGGACAACTCTTGAACGGTCTCCCTTCGCCATGGGCACGACAGCGCGGTCAAATTTCAGGAGATAGGCTCTGGAAGACTCAAGCATAAGAAAATATAATTGAAATTTGATAAATAAGTTTTTGTTTTTGGATAGGTTACAAAAATAAATTTGTCTTTTATCCAGCATTATTCATAAATGAACAATATTTCACTGAGTGTCTGTTTAGGTGATAACCACTATATTTCTTGAATGACACTCACTCTCTAGACGTGCCGCTCTTTCGATCTCGGTGTTCAGTTTCAAGTACCATTTGGCCATGGTTGCACGATTCAAACAAGGATTATTCTATTGGGCGGTTGCTTTCAACAAGTTCAAAAAGCTTTTAGTGAATCAATATAATATGGCTTTGTGTCAGTTTCTCCGCTAGAGTACAGATATGGAAGGGATGAGGTAAAGGCCATTTTTACAGAGGAAGCAAAGCTGAAGTATATGCTTAGGGTGGAGGAAACACTGGCACAGGCCCAGGCAGAGTTCAACATAATCCCCAGAGAGGCTTACCTGGACATAAAGAAGGCAGTCGATTCAAATTCAGTCAGGATTGAAAGGGTAAAGGAAATTGAGAATGAGATAAAGCATGATGTCATGGCCATTGTCAGGGCGCTTTCTGAACAGTGCACAGTCGGGCAGAAGTTTGTGCATTTTGGCGTAACCTCCAATGACATCATAGACACTGCCACTGCAGTGCAGTTGAGGGATTTTTATTCTTATTTCATGGAGGGCCTTCTCGGTCTCCAGAAATCCATGGCAAAACTTGTGGAAGATCACAGGTTAAGCGTAATGCTAGGTAGAACCCATGGCCAGCATGCCAGCCCAGTGACATTCGGGCTTAAGATGGCCGTATATCTGGCAGAGGTAAACAGGCACATTGAGAGGGCAATCCAGGCAAAGCACAGGGTCATTGCCGGGAAAATTATGGGCCCAGTTGGTACAGGTGCATCCCTTGGCGAAGGCGCACTAGAGCTTCAGGACAGGGTAATGGAAGTACTTGGTGTGAGCCCGGAAATAGCGTCTTCCCAGATAGTAAACAGGGATAGGTACGTGGAGCTTCTTTCCATTTTCAATGGAGTTGTCACATCACTAGAGAAATTCGCCACTGAGGTTAGAAACCTCCAGAGGCCGGAGATTGATGAAGTATCGGAGTATTTTGATGCCTCCAAGCAGGTGGGTTCAAGTTCAATGCCAAGCAAGGTCAACCCAATAAACTCAGAGAACGTGGTGAGCCTTGCCAGGCTGGTCAGGAGTTTCATTATCCCAGAATACGAGGCAGCCGTAACCTGGCATGAACGGGACCTAACCAACAGTGCCTCTGAAAGGTTCTCGATTCCATATGCCTGCATCCTGACAGATCATGTACTTGTGAAGATGACAAAGGTTTTCAGTGGCCTCATAGTAAAGAAGGAGAACATGCTGAGGAACCTTAAGGAAGATGACTTTGTGCTTTCAGAGAGGTTTGTTTCCGAACTTACGCTGAATGGAATCCCAAGGCAGGAAGCACATGAGATGGTCAGGGAGGCTTCCATGAGGGCATATGCGAAACGCACTACGCTACTCAAAAGCATGGAAGAGATGGGCATCCTCGCAAAACTTTCAAAAGAGAAAATAGATGCAATTAAGGACCCAATAAGTTTTGTGGGGAGATCCGACAAGATCTGCTCTACAGTTCTTGGGCAATCAGAAATGATAAGAAAGAGTGCCCTGGGAGCGGCATGAAATGAATAACCTGAAGACGCCCAAGACACTCAAAGAGGATATAGTTTCAGAACTGGTGGATGAGGAGAAATCCATTTCAGGGTTGCAGAAGTCCCTGGAATCAAGGGGAATTAACACCCACAGGCTGGTGCTCACCGGGTACCTGAAGGCCATGGTCGACCTCGGGATACTAAAGGAGAAAGAAATAAAGCCCTCTAGAATTTATTCAATCCAGAGCATCCCAGGCAGGGACATATATGAGCTTGCGGGGCTTGCCGCAAGGAAATTGTCCAACGAATCAACAGGTGACCATGCCCTGGAACTCCTTTATTACATATTCAACAGGCCAATTTTCGTCAGGGAAATTGAGAGGTGCAATGTAGACCTTCCCAGACAGTACAAGACTGTCGTCCCCCAGAGGAGGCTGGAGTATATAGCAAAACTCAATGAACAGGGCATAAAGATACCCCAGAACAATATTATGATGGAACCTCAGGGCAGGGATTCCCAGAAACTTATCATGATGCTCAAGGATCTCGTTTCCTTGTCTTTGGATGTGAAGCGATACATCATGCCGGACCAGGAAGGTACCCAGACAACACTTGATTAATTGCCTTTTTTCCTGACATCCTTTAGGAGCAGGTATCCATGGGAGCCTTCCCACACTTTTTCAGATTCAAGTATTTCCAGTCTACCCATTCCCCTGGCAGAAACAACAAATGTTTCGTATTCTCCGCCTTCTCCGGAGACATTTATCCCATATCTTTCATTCTTCCTTTGAAGCTCTCTTATGTATTCCCCATCTATGATTCGCCCGAGGTCTCTGCCATCAAACCCTTCAGCCGAAACCGATACTATCATGGCACTGATGCCCCTGAGCTGCAGTTCTCTCAAAATGAAGTTCTGTTCCTTTCTCCACAGGGGTAGGAAAGACATTATTCCAAGCCTTGTACAGAGCCTTTCCACCCTAGTTTTCTGGTATTCAGAAGCTATTGCCCCGACTGTTACGGCCCTGAAACCCTTTTTTGCGTAGTTTTCAACTGTTGCGGAAAAATCTTTCTCAGTGGTAGTAGCCCATGGAACTCCAAGAAGTGAAGCAACCATCTCAGCTTTTGCTGCATTTGGGTAATGGAACATCATGGAAAACTCCTCAGGAATAACAGTGAGGGCGGCAGCAACATCGTATCCCTGCTCCATGGCAATCTGTGCAGAAAGGAAAGAATCCTTGCCACCTGAAAGTAGAGCGAGCGTTTTCATTCCAAACAATAACAATTATGATTTTATATATTTAAGCGATGGCGAAGCAGGTGAATATATGTCAGTAAACGTAGGAGAAAAAGCACCAGATTTCAGAGCACTTGACTCTGCACTCAAGGAGAAGAAACTATCGGATTACAAAGGGCACAAGACTGTTTTGGCCTTCTTCCCGGGAGCATTTACATCAGTATGCACAAAGGAAATGTGCACATTCAGGGACTCAATGGCTGCATTCAATGACCTAGACGCAAAGGTTGTGGGTATCAGTGTTGACCAGCCCTTCTCACTCGCGGAATTTGCAAAGCAGAACAAGCTGAACTTCGACCTTATAAGCGATGCAGACAGGACCATCAGCAAGAAATTCGGCTCACTCCACGAGAATTTCATCAACATAACCGGGCTCACAGCATCAAAGAGATCAGTCTTTGTCCTTGACAAGGATGGGGTTGTCAGGTACGCTTGGGTTTCTGAGGACCCGGGAAAAGAGCCTGACTATGAAGCAGTGAAGAAAGAGCTTTCAAAACTCAACTAAATTTTTATCCAAAGGTGAGTGTGTATACCCTTACTCCCTTTGGAACATTCAACACAAGGCTCCCCCCTGTATTTCCCCCATCATAGATGTGGTATGAGCTGGGGCCATCAATTGTTAGGTTTGTAATTTCTCCGTTAATTGAACAATTTATCATCCGGGGAACATCCGAATCAAAAACTCCACTAATATCCACTCCATTGTAATCCAGATGGATGCTGCACTGTTCAACCAGTGATTCAACAAACTGTCCGTGCCGTTCCCATATGCCGTTAAGATAGATCTTGCCGGATTCCATCCTATGGGGAAGCGTGTAAACATTGCATGAACTGCCTTTGCAGGCAGGAGAGTTGCCAAGCTCACCACGATTTCTTCCAAGGTAAAGTTCTGGGATTGTCCTATCATTATCTGCTTTATGGGTGTGCAAAACCGGGAGTTCCACATGAAACAGTTCATTTAGAACTCCCAAGAGCTCGTTAGTACCCTCCTCTCCTATGGATTCAAAGACAAGTTCGCCTGTGGGGTCAAAAAGATAATGGGCAGGCCAGAACTGGTTGTTAAAATAAGCCCAGAGGTAGTATTCCTGGTCAAGCACTACTGGATATGTAATTCCAAGCCTCCGAATGGCATTTGATACATTGGCCGGGTTTTTCTCAAAATCAAATTCTGGGGTATGCACGCCCACCGCAATGAAACCTTTTGGATAAAGCAGCTTATATGCTTCCTCTATTTGCGGAATGCCTCTTATGCAGTTAATGCACGAGTACGCCCAAAAATCAACCAGAACGTATTTTCCCTGAAGGTCAAGCCTATCTGAATTCATCAGCCAGTCACGGTCTATATCATCAAAGGCTTCTAACACAGATCTTCATATCTTACACATATAAAATCAAAAGTAAAAATTAAGTTTACATTATCCGGGAAGCTAAATGGCAATATAGTCAGTCATGACACGGGGAGGTGCACTCAAGAAATCCATATAGTATGGCTGTATCACTTTATTGTGAACAAGGACCTTTCAAGGAAGCTAATAGCCATTGTGTCAGCAAGTAAGAGGTCTGCCCAGGGTTATACTGAACAGGACTTTGTAACTAACCTTTCCTTCAAGAAGAATCTTCTCGACCCTGAAACTGTCAAAGAATTCATTTCCACCGCAACAAGCGAGGGGCTCCTTGTACAGAGAGACAAACTTTTTATTCCCAATTTCAGCACTTCTGGCGTTATCGTACCCCTTGATTTTTCGGTATCAAGGGAAGAATTATTCTCTGAATCACGCGAAACTCCTCTTGTGGACAGGATCCTGGAGGCGATTTCAGCTTCAGGAAAAATGACGAAGAAAGATGCCATAACCAGGGCGAGGGAAGTCCTCAAATCCGTAAAGTATGTGCCATTTGAGCTGGCTCTTCTTTCAATAATGTCAGATGAAGGGCTTGATTCGAAGCACTTCGTTGAAGAAATTAACGAGAAGTGGAAGAAGGATTGATTTAATCCTTACTCTGCCTTGGATCTCTGGGCAATCTTGATTGCCTCATCTACATTTTCAAGTTCCATGGCTATGTCTGAAGCCAGGTCATATATGAAGCCAAGTGATTTCTTGAACTCCTTCTTCTCCTTCTTGTTCTTGATCTTGACCCCGATCTTGTCTATGAGTTCAATGGCATCCATTGCTTCTTTCAGTGCCTTTTCCTCATCGCCTGATGCCCTGACAATTCCAACTCTTCCCCTTACGGCCTCAAAGTAATTTTCCCAGTCCTCAGTGCTTTCAGAAATCTTGAGGACTTCATCATAAATCTGTGAAGCTTCCCCCCTTTCC
>JAJZKS010000095.1 GCA_021850835.1 Thermoplasmata archaeon | reverse complement strand
CATCGTATGCAGCCCCAATGGCATTATAGTAATCTGCATGGTTTGGGTAGAGGTCTATGCTTTTCTGGTAGTCTTTCACAGCCTGCTCAAGCATTTTCATTGAATAATAGGTGAGACCCCTGTTGAAATGGAAATCCGGTTCGTTGTCTATGAGCTTGATAGCCTCGGTGAACTCTTTTATGGCCTCTGGATACTTCTTCAGGTTGAAGTACGAAATTCCCCTCTCGTTATAATCGTCTGCCTGCTCTGATTTTCCTGTTGGTATGAATGTGGACACAATGCCTAAAGTCAGGTTTGATATATTAAGATTAACGACAGGATGCGGCTAAAATGTGGAAACTGACTAGAAAAGGGTGGTTTTCCTGCTCTCGCTGAGCAGGTCTCTGTATGTTTTCCAGTGAGTCCTGATAATGCCGGATATATCCTTACCCTGCCTGAGGGAGCTTAGGATAAATTCCCTTGTAACCGGATCAGCCGGGTAACCTGAGCCAAGGTCTCCGTAAGCGTGATGCAGCTTCTCGATCTCCCTGTCTCTTGTAACCTTTGACAGGATTGATGCAGCAGATACCGCGGGGAACAGTGCATCTGCCTTATGCCTGCAAACAACCCTCTTTCCCGTATTTTCACTTAGGAGTTTTGAAAGCCTGTTCTCGTCAACATCGAATGAGTCCACATAGTAATCGCAGTCCATTGGAGATTTGGCTATCAAGCCAGAATAAGCTTCCTCCTCAATGCGGTTAAGGTTGATCCTGTCCATTAATGAATTAAGTTCAGAGGCCGTGATAATCCTGATGGAGTGGAACCCGGAAATATCAATGATCTTCTCGTACAGTTTCTCCCTGGATTGCGGGGAGAGTGCCTTTGAATCCCTTGCCCCGATACTTCTAAGTTCGTCAGGGTTCCCGCATACAATAGAGACCACCATTGGGCCGATAACAGGCCCTCTTCCGGCCTCGTCGACTCCACAGGTCATCAACTTCCCATGGTCTGTTGTCATGAAACTGGTAGGCGTGAAAAAATGTTAAATTTTCCCTGTGCATTATCACCAAGGCCCCAAATCATGCACAGCACAGATCACAGCAGTTATATGAAAGAATTGAAGGGAAGAATTGACCATGAACTTGAGCAATTCTTCAGGGAGAGGGAAAAAGATTCCCTTGATCCAGTATGCAGAAACGTAAACGAACACATCAAGGCCTTTACCATGAACGGAGGCAAAAGGCTGAGGCCAATGCTCATAGTGCTGGGGCACAATCTATTTGCCCCCCACGATGACAAGGTTTTCAGGGCTGCCATTTCTATGGAACTGACTCAGACTTACCTGCTTATTCATGATGACATAATGGACCAGAGCGAAATCAGGAGGGGAAAACCCAGCCTGCATGTTGCTGTGAGAAACCAGATGCCGGGCCATGTAAGCGATGCAAAGAGGATTTCGGAGAACATTGCAATCGTGGCCGGGGATCTCGCTGATTCGCTTGCCCACCAGGCACTCCTTGAATGCGGCATGGACCCGTCTGATGTGCTCAGGGCCAACGTTGAGCTTTCTAGGATAATAGAGATGACAGGTTATGGGCAGTTGATTGACATTGACTCTGCGACAAACGATTCATTTGGCCAGAGGGACCTTCTGAGGTTGCATATCCTCAAAACTGCTAAGTACACAATAGAAGGCCCGTTAATACTTGGGGCAATGCTCAGCGGAACAAAGGAAGACGTGAAGCCCCTTAGTTATTATGGGACACTGCTGGGCACTGCCTTCCAGCTTCACGATGACATTCTGGGCCTGTTTGGCGATGAAGCGGAAACAGGGAAATCAATAAAGAGCGATGTTAATGAGGGGAAGAAGACGCTGCTGATGCTCAAGGCCATGGAAAACACGAGCCAGGAGAACAGGGAATTCATAAAGAAATGCCTCTCAAGCGGCGATGTTTCAGACGATGATTTCCACAAGCTCAGGCAGATTGTCAAGGACTCCGGTTCCTACGACTATTCAAGAAAGATGATGGAATCCATGATCGAGAAGTCCAAGGATTACCTTTCACAGGTCAAGGGGGATGCAGAAATCAAGGAATTCCTTAAGTGGCTTGCCCACTATATCATAGAAAGAAAGAGCTAATAGTTTGGCCTGTGCTTCTGGTACATCTCCTTGAGGGCGCTGTCGTCTACATGTGTGTAAATCTGGGTAGTGGCGACACTGGCATGTCCCAGCAGCTGCTGGATGAACCTTATGTCCCCTCCGTTTCTGAGGACCGCAGTGGCAAAAGTATGCCTCAGCACATGTGGCGTTACTTTCTTTGTTATTCCTGCTTTGCGGGCAATTTCCCTCACCATTCTCTGTATGGTTGACGAATCAAACCTTGTTCCCTTCCGGCTCACAAGCAGGAAATCATTGCCTGCGCCCATTTTGTATCTTTCAGGAAGGTATTTTCCAATGATGTCCCTACAGTAGTCCGGGATAATCACAATTCGATCCTTGTCTCCCTTTCCTGAATGGATTGTAATAACGTTCTCGTCAAGATCAATATCATTTATCTTGAGGTTGCACAATTCACCTACCCGCATTCCCGTGTGTGCGAGCAGTGACACCACAAGGTGTGTTCTGGTGTTGCCACTTGATTCTGATATTAGCCTGGATGCCTCTTTTTCCGAAAGGTAGCTTGGCATTTTCCTGGGCCTCTTGGGCACCGTGAGGTTCAGGGGAACGTTTGCCTTCTTGAATTTGTAGAAATGTTTCAGTGCTTTTATTGCGAGGTACTGTGTAGTCTTTGAATATTTCCTGACGGAGGCCAGATAATGCTTGTAAGCCTCAATATCTTCCACAGTGCACTTTTCCAGAGGTTTCTTGAGGAAATTAAGGAATACTGATACCAGAAAGCTGTATTCCTTGATTGTGTGGGGGCTCTTCCTCTCACCCAGCATGTAAGAGGAGAATTTCTCCAGCTCCTTGTCTGCCTCCATTTCAGTAAAATAGCACATATTCCTATTAATTAATTCCTTTGCATGAGTATAAGAATCGCGCCTCGGAAATCCCTATAATCAAGTTTGCCATGATTAATTCATGCACGCAGCAAACATTGGCCCGGAATTTGGCAAGGAAAACCTTAAGTTTGTAACCATAGAGAAACCACAGGCAAAGCCCGGCGAAGTTCTTGTGAGAATTACAAAGGCAGGGCTGAACCCCATAGACTATAACCTGATTCACGGGAAGATCGTCTACAACCTATCGCCTGTGCCCCATATACCAGGTTCCGAGGCAATAGGCATTGTGGAATCTGATGGTTCAATCTTCAAAAAGGGAGACCGGGTATTGATATTCAACAGGATCTTTGACGGAACCTGCGACATGTGCAGGTCCCACAGGGAACATCTCTGCAGGAATGGAGGCATCTGGGGCGTAGTATCAAACGGTGCGTACACAGAATTTGTTTCCATTTCCGAGAGGAACCTTTTCAGGATTCCTGATAACCTCAGCGAGGAGGTTGCCGTGTCATTGCCAGTCGGCGGGCTGACCTCGTACAGGGCCCTCGCCAGGGCAGGCGTTAGGCCGGGGGACTCTATCCTGATATACGGCGCATCGGGAAACACCGGGGTTTTTGCGTCGCAGCTAGCCTCCATAATGGGCCTCGATGTTTACGGGGTATCAAGGAAGCCATGGGTTAAGGATTTTGGCTGCAGCACAGTTTTCAGCACAGGTGAGGTACCCAAGGACTTCAAGGCAGATATTGTAATCAACTCCCTTGGTGCAGATTTCTGGAAAGAGTCTGTTTCCCATGTTGCATCTGGAGGGAAGATTGTGACTTTTGGTGTGCTAACCGGAAGGGAGGCATCCCTGGATATTGCCCACCTTTACACAAACGAAATTGGGATAATTGGTTCAACAGGTGGCTCACTTGAAGATCTTTCTAGGCTCCTGAGGCTCACTGACAAACATGAATTAAAGGCTCCAGTGGCCACGAGAATGAAACTTATGCAATTGGGAAGGGCCCTGGACGAATTTGAAAAGATAAGGGACGGAAGGATTATCCTGGAGATTTCATAGGGACTGAAGAGTCCTTATCCTTTCCCCGATATTGCCTGAGAAAATGTACGAAGCAGAGACAAGTATGTCTGCACCTGCTTCCAGTGCCTTCTTGCCTGTTACATCAGTTACGCCGCCGTCGACCTCTATCTTCGTTTTAAGCCCCTGTTCATCAATGTATTTTCTTGCCTCTGCGATCTTCGGGACAACATAGTCTATGAATTTCTGACCGGAAAAACCAGGGTGCACTGACATCACCAGTAAGATTTCTGAATCTTCCAGGAACTTCTCTGCCTTTGAGAAAGGCGTTTCAGGATTGATGACTATGCCAAAACTGGCTCCCTCTGCCCTGATGTCAGCAATGAGTTTTTTGAAATCTACTAAGCATTCCTGGTGGACAAGAAGGATATCAGAACCTGCCTCAATGAAATTCTTGTAATAACGATCCGGTCTCTCAATCATCAGGTGAGATTCCAGAGGTTTTTTGGTGCTCCTGTTTACCGCCTTCACCAAATCGGGCCCCCCGGTGAGGTTCGGAACAAAATGGCCATCCATTATGTCGATGTGGTATGAGAAAACGCCAGCTTCATCGCATGCTGCAATTTCCTTGCCAAGGGCTTCGAGCTTGCAGGAAATCAGTGACGGAGAGACTTTAATCACAGAACATCATTTTTGAATCATATTTGTTATTTTTGCAATGAATGCAAAATACAATGTTGGTACATGTCAAGGAAATGAAATTGTAGTTATCCAAGTCCAATGCTCTAGATTTTTTCATCGTTGTATATTTTATGTAAAAAGCCCAAGAAACAAAAGGCCGGAAATGAAGTACGATTACTCCTGATAATTATAAATAAACATTTGATGCGAAACGGTTATAAACAAGTATCAGCATGATTATAATTAACATGCCTGGACACCAGAATAATATGAACACAATTTCAGGTAAATCCTTTGACGAGGTAAGGAACCAGCTGCTGAGGAGGACAGTGCGCCTTAAGGAGAGAATCAGCCAGAGGTATGACGATCTTTCACAGCAGTCAAATCTCGATCACGTCAAGTCTTTACTGGTGGAATTGAAGAAAAAAGAGGAAGAGGACACCCATCTGATCAGGAAAACCATAGAGACAGGCACACTCAAAACCGGCGATTTTGACAAGTCATCGGGGAACTATGAACTACTGGACCACATAATTTCAGAAGACCTGGAGGACCCAGATCCAAATGACCTCCAGAGCGTATTGCTATCAGCGATGAAGATGTCCAATGACCTGCACAAGGTACTGCTAATAATGTCAGAGGAATACAAGATGGCAGGTATAAGCAAATTCCTGAAGACACTGGCCGATCACGAGATGGAGAACAAGAACCGGCTGGTGGACATATACGACGAACTCATAAACAAGGACTACTGGTAACATTCCCTTTTTTCCCTTCGTGCCAATGAATTTGCTTTATTACTTGAAGTTATCAATAAGGAACCATTCAACGCTTCGCCGCTTGAGAATATAAGCTTCTGATCGACAAAATATTAATTTCAGGTTGCCTTTATGAACCCATGGAGAAAAAGGAGTCTTACTGGTCTCTCAAGTACAGGCAACTGAAGGACCAGAACCACAGCCCAAACAGCGAATATGACGAATGGGCTGATAACACCCTTTCCCCATGGAATCGGAAGACAGGGTTCCAGGAGAAGGAGTTTACAAATTCATCCAATATTCCCATAAAGGAAGTCTATAATTCTAAGGACATCCCGGAAAATACGGAAAAGCACCTTCTTGGATTGCCCGGCAGGTATCCGTTCACCAGAGGGATCTACCCCAACATGTACAGGGGAAAGCTGTGGACCATGAGGATGTTCTCAGGTTTCGGGACACCGGAAGACACCAATAAGCGGCTCAAGTATCTCATAAAGCATGGAGAATCCGGATTAAGCATTGCTTTTGACATGCCCACACTTTACGCTTACGACTGCGATAACCCTAGAGCTGACGGGGAGATAGGGAAGTGCGGAGTGAACGTTTCCTCCCTAAAGGACATGGAAGTAATTTTCAAAGGCATAGATCTGAGAAAGGTCAGCACCTCAATGACCATCAATGCACCTGCAGCAATACTCACAGCAATGTACATAGCAATAGGAAAGAAACAGGGCGTGCCGTTGGACCAGCTTGCCGGAACGGTTCAGGCAGACATCCTGAAGGAGTACATTGCACAGAAGGAATGGATCTACCCTCCCGAGGCCCATCTAAGGATTATCCGGGACATGATGGTGTACTGTACGGAAAACACCCCGAAGTGGAATTACATCAGCATTTCAGGCTACCACATCAGGGAAGCAGGATCCAGTGCGGTACAGGAACTCGCCTTTACCCTCGCTGACGGATTCTATTATGTTGAAATGGGGATCAAAGCTGGCCTTGACGTGGATGATTTCGCCCCACGGCTGTCATTTTTCTTCAACTCCTCCATAAACTTCTTTGAGGAGATTGCCAAGTTAAGGGCTGCCAGAAGAATCTGGGCACGAGTGCTGAAGGAGAAGTACGGGGCAAAGAAGGACAGGACTTTTCTTCTCAGGTTCCACACGCAGACATCCGGGTATACCCTTACCTGGCAGCAGCCATTGAACAATGTGATCAGGACAACAATTGAGGCCCTTGCGGCTGTTCTTGGGGGAACGCAGAGCCTGCCCCCCATTTTTTCGATCT
>JAJZKS010000094.1 GCA_021850835.1 Thermoplasmata archaeon | reverse complement strand
GCCTTAGGTGAATATCCATATGGGCCATCTGATGCATGTGTATGAGCCTGGTCTGCGCTGAATATTACAGAAACATTTCCCGGAAAACTGATGAGCGCATTGCCTAATAGCTTTCCGAATTCCACAAGCTTTTCCCTGTTGGCAATCCTTGGTTGGCCTATTGCCACGACCCTTTCGGGACTGAAGAAGCTCAATGGTATAAGTGAGCCAAAATCTAAAGGAAATACTGATTTTGGGCCGCCAGTGGTAATAAATGTTGCGGACCTGGTGAATCCGTCCATGAGGTTGGCAATCTGATTGGCCAGGTCTCTATGAACCCTGTATTTTCTTCTCAGCCTTAAGCCAGAGATGACAAGGTCGCCATGAAGCCATTCTGTGTTTATGACGGCAACTGAATCTGAAATCCTCAAACCATGAGGGCTGAGAATTACCATTGTATCTGAGGTATCCCCGGACGAAAGATCGGAAATTAGGGAATTAAGCCTGGCTGCTTCAGCATTCTTCTTTGATATTATTTCATCCCCATGTGGGATCACATAAACGCTGGAAAGAACCATGCCCGGATATCCGGTAAAGGATAAAATGCTGATCAGTGCGGCTCTGTGGGCAACCATTGGTATTTGAAAAAGTCTATATATTGTGCATACTATTCCGGTTAGGTCTTTGAGGACATTCAGCATATGAAGTCCTTATGGGGAATTAAAGGTCCCGCAGAAGATTAGGTGAAAATAAATGGCAACACAGAAACCACACATAAACTTGGTAACAATAGGGCATGTCGATCATGGGAAGTCAACGCTCGTTGGCAGGCTCCTCTTTGAGCATGGAGAAATTCCGGCGCACATAATAGAGGAATACAGGAAGCAGGCAGAGGAGAAGGGCAAGGCTACCTTCGAGTTTGCATGGGTTATGGACAGGTACAAAGAAGAAAGAGAGAGAGGCGTTACCATCGATCTTTCGCACAGAAAATTCGAGACTGACAAATATTACTTTACCCTCATTGACGCACCTGGCCACAGGGACTTCGTCAAGAACATGATAACGGGTACCAGCCAAGCCGACGCCGCAATGCTCGTTGTATCCGCAAGAGAGGGAGAAGGAGTTATGGCTCAGACCAGGGAGCATGCTTTTCTTGCGAGAACTCTTGGGGTTCAGCAGCTCATTGTCCTGATAAACAAGATGGATGCTGTACAGCCTCCATATAACCAGCAGAGATTCGAGGAAGTTAAGAAAGAGGTTGAGAAGCTACTCGCATCAATAGGATACAGGAATATCCCAATTATTCCTATTAGTGGGTACAAGGGCGACAATATTGTCAAGAAGTCAGAGAATCTCAAGTGGTACAATGGCCCAACTCTCATAGAGGCTCTCGATTCACTCAAGCCACCAGAGAAGCCGACAAACAAGCCCCTCAGGCTTCCAATTCAGGATGTGTATTCAATTACCGGTATCGGAACAGTTCCAGTGGGACGAGTCGAAACTGGCATCATCAAAGTTGGGGACAAGGTTATATTCCTTCCTGCGGACAAGCAGGGTGAAGTAAAGTCCATTGAAATGCACCATGAGACAATGCAGCAGGCAGAACCTGGCGATAACATTGGATTCAACGTAAGGGGAATTGCCAAGAACGACATCAAGAGGGGCGACGTATGTGGCCCAGTAAGTGCTCCACCAACAGTGGTAAAGGGATTCACTGCCCAGGTCGTAGTGCTTAACCACCCAAGCGTTATTGCCAACGGATACAAGCCCGTCTTCCATGTTCACACGACCCAGATAGCCTGCAGGTTTGACGAAATCGTTAAGACACTGAACCCAAAGGACGGAACAACACTCAAGGAGCATCCAGACTTCATAAAGACTGGTGACATCGCCATAGTGAAGATAGTACCTGACCGCCCATTTGTGATTGAAAAAGTTTCTGATATTCCGCAGCTTGGAAGGTTTGCCATCAGGGACATGGGGCAGACCGTTGCTGCTGGGCAGTGCATTGAGGTAGAAGTCAAATAA
Source organism: Thermoplasmata archaeon (assembly GCA_021850835.1). Next base: position 4,756 of record JAJZKS010000094.1, on the reverse strand, counting down.
GGTGAGCACCATGGCGTCCTACAAGGCTAGAATTTCCCTTAGTGGAACTGAGCACAAGATAGTTGATGTGGTATGCAATGAAATCAAGGGAATAGCCACAAGGACTGGTGTGGAAGTTCATGGGCCAGTGCCCCTTCCCACAAAAAGGCTTGTCGTACCTGTCAGGAAGAGCCCTGACGGGGAGGGGTCTCCCACTTGGGATAGATGGGAAATGAGGATTCATAAGCGGCTTATAGACGTCGATGCCGATGAAAGAACCCTAAGGCAGCTCATGAGAATTCCAATTCCAGACGGAGTTCAGATAGAAATTCAGATAAAGTCATAATTTTTGTATTTTTAAAACCGTTATATAATGCTTTCTTATTACCGAAATGTAAAAGATTAAAGTTGGTGAAACATGGGCCGAAAGGAAGATAATATTGCCAAGGCAATGAAGCTGATAGAAAGACCGGAAAGAATTCGTAACATGGGTATCGCCGCCCATATTGATCACGGAAAGACAACGCTCAGCGACAATCTTATCGCTGGGGCTGGAATGATGAGTGAAGATTTAGCAGGCAAACAGCTGATGCTTGATTTTGATGAGCAGGAGCAGGCAAGAGGGATTACAATCAACGCTGCTACAGCATCAATGGTCCACAAGTACGGAGGGGAGGAATATCTAATAAACCTCATCGACACACCAGGTCATGTGGATTTTGGCGGAGACGTGACTAGGGCAATGCGGGCAGTAGACGGAGCCATAATCGTTGTCGATTCAGTGGAGGGCGTTATGCCCCAGACCGAGACTGTAATCAGGCAGGCCCTCAGAGAGAAGGTTAAGCCGGTTCTGTTCATAAACAAGGTAGACCGTCTGATTAATGAGCTCAAACTTAACGGAGATGAAATGCAGAAGCGGTTCCTCAAGATCATAACTGATGTTAATAAACTCCTCTCAAAGTATGCTCCAGAGGAATTCCGGCAGGCTTGGCAGGTTAACGTGCAGGATGGGAGAGTAGCTTTTGGATCAGCGTACAATAACTGGGCAATTTCTGTACCAGCCATGGCGAAATATAAAATGTCGTTCAAGGACATTGCTGAGTACGTAAGGGATGGGAAGCAAAAGGAACTGGCCAAGAAAGTTCAGCTTCATGAGATAATACTTGACATGGTCATAAAGCACCTTCCAAATCCACTAGAGGCACAGAAATACAGGATACCACAGATATGGAAGGGCGACACAAACTCAGAAATAGGAAAGGCAATGATGACGTGCGACCACACCGGGCCAGTCAGCATGATGATAACAAAGATAATTGTCGATCCACATGCAGGTGAAATTGCAGTTGGCAGGGTGTTCAGTGGCACAATAAGGAAGGGCAGTGAACTCTATATCTCAGGAATGGGGTCCAACAAATACAAGGTCCAGCTGCTTTCCATGATGGTAGGGCCTGACAGAATATCAGTTGACGAAATAGCTGCAGGAAACATTGCAGCTGTTGTTGGTCTCAAGGCTGCCATAGCTGGTTCTACGGTATCTTCCCTGCCCAACATGGACCCATTCGAGCCAATGGTGCATTACACTGATCCAGTTGTGACACTGGCAATAGAGGCTAAGCATACTGCTGACCTTCCGAAGCTTATAGACGTCCTCAGAAGCGTTTCTAAGGCCGATCCCTCAATCCAGGTTGATATTAACCAGGAAACAGGTGAACATCTCATTTCAGGAATGGGCGAATTACATCTTGAAGTTACACTTTACAGGATAAAGAATGATTACAAAGTTGATGTGACTACTTCAGATCCTCTTGTGGTTTACAGAGAAACAGTTGATCACAAGGGCGGACCATTTGAGGGTAAATCTCCAAACAAGCATAACAGGTTCTACTTTGAAGTTGAGCCACTCCCGGAAGGCATCATTGACATGATAAAGGATGGAACAATCCCTCAGGGTTCAAAGTTCAAGGACAAGAAGACGCTTGTAGACCTAATGGAGAAACAGGGTCTTTCAAGGGATGAGGCCAGGGGTCTCGTAGCAGTTGAGGGGAACAACATACTCGTGGACGTAACCAAGGGAATTCAGTACCTTGACGAGACCATGGAACTCCTAATAGAGTCATTCACAGAAGTAATGGACAAGGGGCCTCTTGCTGCTGAAAAGGTCTACGGGATAAAGGCCAGGCTTGTGGATGCAAAACTTCATGAAGACAGTATTCACCGTGGCCCAGCACAGGTCATCCCTGCTGGCAGGAACTCTATCTATGGCGCTATGACACAGGCAAAACGCGTGCTTTTGGAGCCCATACAGAAGGTATTCATCAATGTACCTGCCGAAGTTATGGGTTCCGTTACCAATGAAATCCAGCAGAGGCGCGGAGTTGTGGAGGAAATGAACCAGGAAGGAGACGACATGGTCATTGTGGCCAAGGTCCCCGTGGCTGGAATGTTCGGTTTTGCCTCTGCCATTAGAAGCGCAACCGGCGGCAAGGTTCTATGGAGCTCAGAGAACTACGGATACCAGAGGGTTCCGCCAGAACTTCAGAAGGAGGTTGTTGCAAAAATCAGGGAAAGGAAAGGGCTTAAGCCGGAACCCTATGATGAAGCATATTATGCTTCTCTCTGATCTTTATTCTCTTTTTATATCTCATTTTACTTATCCATGACCTAATGTTATTGAGATCATTCTGCAGTTCATGCGGTCGGGAAAGAAAATCATTCAACGGAAAACCCAGATGCGACTGTGGCGGCATATTTGTGCCCAAGATAAACTTCAGATACAGAAGTGGCGATTTCAGGGTACATTATCCCTATTTGGAACATGTCATCTCATTGGGAGAGGTATCAACACCAATAGTAAGAAAAGGACATCTGAGTTTTAAGCTGGAATATTTCTCCCCGACATTTTCCTATAAAGATCGGGGTAGCAAGGTACTGGTATCGTCACTGCTTGAAAATTTAAAACCGGGTAGCGAGATAAACGAAGATTCCTCGGGAAATGCCGGCGCCTCAATGGCAGCTTATGGCATAAATGCGGGATTCAAGGTAAACATATTCGTACCTTCAGCAACAATGCCGTCAAAGATAAACCAGATAATGGCATACGGTGCAAATATAATCACAGTAAACGGCACCAGGGAGGATGTGACAACTGCCACTGAGCGCCATCAAGGATACTTTGCCAGCCATGTACTGAATCCAGAATTCAGGGACGGCATGAGGGAGATATCCTATGAGATATTCGAGCAATTTAACGGAAAAATCCCGGAATATATAATTGTTCCTGTGTCTGCAGGCACACTTTTACTGGGGCTGGTCTCAGGATTCGATCACCTTGTAGAATCCGGTGAAATAGACAAATATCCGAGAATTATCGGGGTCCAGGCTGAGGCAGTATCACCAGTGTGCTCTGCACTGAACGGCGTACATTACGATCCCAATAACGGGCTTTCTTCAATTGCGGATGCGCTGGTCTCCAGGAAGCCTCCCCTGCTGGAATTGATCGTTGAAAAGATGAGGGAAATAGGTGGCAAATGCGTTACTGTATCAGATAGCGAGATTTTGGCGGCAAGGAGCGATCTGGCGTTATCAGGCATCTACGCTGAGTTTAGTTCCGCTACAGTCTATGCGGCCCATAAGAAGATTAATCCATCGGGAGATTCCCTGATGGTTATGACAGGAAATGGCCTGAAGACACAATAAAATTCATGCAGTTTCCGCGACTGCCTCTGGATCTACCTCATAATCAATCCTATTTCCATCTATTGTCAGGGAGTAAAAAACGTCTGCTCCTCCACGCCTTGCCAGTATGGAAACACTGCAGTACTTGGTCAGCGACAGAATTATTGCCTTTCTTGCCTTGTCAGGATCAATGCTCCCGGTAAATATATAGTGAATGACTGCCTTTTTTATCGTGCGTGGATGTTCCTCGTTGCGTTCTGCAGTAATTTCGCACCTAAAGGCTTCAAAGTCTGCCCTCATCTTTTTCAGGATCGATAGGACATCGTCTGATGTGCATCCTCCCATTGCCAGAAGAAGCAATTCCGTGGGTGCAAAGTTTTCCGTGCGGTTGGAAAGGGAATTCTTCAAAAGTATTGGATTCTTACCGGGAGTATCTGTTACAAACCCTTTTGTCTCATCGAACTTGAAAGACACCTGCATAGTGGGGCTAGATTCGCATTATATTTATCCTTTTCCGATGAGAACATCACGCGGTGGGTAACGGAATAAACAATTTATCAATCCCTGCTCAATCAGGGGACGGTGTCATGAGGGTGTCCTTAATATTCTCAACAGAAAGGATGAAATTAAAGTGATGCCTTCTCGACTCTGAATCGAAATGAGCTTTTAGATGGTCAATGAGCACTGACAACATTTCTTCGGGAAGAATGAAGGAGTTGGTGACGGAACCCTTTTCAGAAACGGCGTGATAAAACAGCGGGCCAACCTGGAAAAGTATTATATTGTGGTAAAATGAAGTGAAAAATTCTGAATTTACCTCAAGTTCTCCACAGCATCCATCTGGGCAGACTGGTGTGTAAGAGGCATCTCCCTTAAAACTATTTTCGCTGCCTGAAAACAGGAGGCGAGATGTGGTGGAATCTTCATAGCATTTTGGGTAGAAATTGCCTGAGTTTGAAAAAATGCCCTGAACCTCATTCTTAGCTTCCTGATCAGTCATTATCCACCTTGTCTTCAGAACCTTAAAACTCTCCATTCCGCCTCCAAGCGCGAAATACCTGTTGAGGATGAAGGGAATTTTCCCATTATACTCGCCCAT
>JAJZKS010000093.1 GCA_021850835.1 Thermoplasmata archaeon | reverse complement strand
GCGAGTGGTGGGCCCTTAAGACCCTTTTTGACCGGGGATTGCTCATAAGGGATTTTAAGATCGTGCCATACTGCCCCAGATGTGAGACCTCACTGAGTTCGCATGAGGTATCCCAGGGATATGATGATGTCAAGGACCCCTCGGTTTATGTAAAATTCAAGGAAACTGGGAAAGAAAACACCTTCTTCCTTGCCTGGACTACCACACCTTGGACACTGCCATCAAACCAGTTTCTCGCAGTTAACGAGAATATAGAGTATTCCTTGGTAGAACATGAAAATGAATTCTTCTATGTTGCATCTGCTGTAGCGAAGAGAATATTTGGAGAAAACGCCAAAGTCGTCAGGAGATTCACGGGAAAGGAGCTTCTCAACAGGAAATATGAACAGCTGATACCTTTCTTGACAGCACCCAAGAATACTCTTTTCGTGGTTTCAGGAGACCATGTAAACGTAGACGAAGGTACAGGAATAGTCCACACTTCCCCCGCATTTGGTGCAGAGGACTTCGAAGTTGGCAAAAGATTCGGCGTAGAGATGATCAATCCCATAAATGCGTCCGGCAAATTCAGTGATGAAAGACTTCCCTGGAACGGGAAATTCTTCAAGGATGCAGACCTTGACATAACTATCCTGCTTAAGAAGGAGAACAAGCTCCTGAAATCTGAGAAAATCACCCACTCTTACCCGTTCTGCTACAGGTGTGGCACAGCGCTTATTTATTATCCACTTCAGGCCTGGTTCATAAGGGTATCCACCATAAGGCAGAAACTGTTGGAAAACAACCAGAAAATAAACTGGCTCCCCGAACATTTAAAGGATGGAAGGTTTGGGAATTTTCTGTCGGAAGCTAAGGACTGGTCCCTAAGCAGGAACAGATACTGGGGGACTACCCTACCCGTGTGGACATGCGAAAATGACCATATGGTAGCAGTGGGGAGCGTTGCAGAGCTTGAGAAACTCTCGGGGAAGAAGCCAAAGGATCTCCACAGGCCATATATAGATGAAATAACTTTCAAGTGCCCGGAATGCAGTAAAACAATGAGGCGGGAGCCTTATGTGATTGATACCTGGTTTGACTCTGGAAGCGCAACTTATGCCGCCCTTCACTACCCGTTTGACACCGGGAATCTTGACAGCAATTTCCCCATAAACTTCATTACAGAGGCAATAGACCAAACTAGGGGATGGTTCTACACACTACACGTAATTTCTTCACTCCTTTTTGATCAGAATGCGTATAAGAATGCGCTCTCCATAGATTTTATACTGGACGAACAGGGGAGGAAAATGAGCAAGAGCAAAGGTAACTCAGTGTTCGCACTCGACTTCCTCAACGAACATGGGCCAGACCCTGTTAGGGCTTTCTTCCTGACTGGTGTACCATGGAGAGCCAAGGCCATAGACAAAAAGCTCATAAATGAGACGTCAAGAAAAATTTTCGGCACTTTAGCCAACATATATTCGTTCTTTGCCTCAAATGCCAATCTTGATGGTTTCCACTATGAGGAATACACGGGTTCCGATAATTTACTTGACAGGTGGATAGTGTCGAGGACCAATTCTGTTCTCAAGCAGGTCATATCATATATGGATTCTTTCAACATGCACCTTGCCCTTAGAAGCATATCGGAACTCATAGACGACCTTTCAAATTTCTATCTAAGGCTCTCAAGGAGAAGGTTCTGGTCTGATGATTTCAACAAGGAAAAGGCTGATGCCTATGCTGCACTTGGATATTCATTAGAGAGGGTTCTGCTTATGCTTGCTCCTCTCACACCATTCTTTGCAGATTACCTGTACCTCAAGCTTCTGCCTGATGCAGTAAGCGTTCATCTTCAAAAATATCCGGTTGTTGAAGAGAAATTCATAAACACCGAGCTTCAGAATGAAATGAGTGTTGCTGGCTCAATCATGGAAATGGTCAGGAGGCTCAGGCAGGAGAATTCAATTAAAGGAAGGCAACCTGTTACCGAAGTACTTGTCAAATCCGGTACAAAACTCTCTGATGAGATACTATCAGCCATAGCCCCGGAACTAAATTCCAAGGACGTAAGGTTCATCGAGGATTATGAAAGGCCGGTTACTAGAAAAATGAGACTAATTCTCCAGAAAGCTGCTCCGGTCCTGAAAGGAAAGCTCCAGAAAATAAGGGCCCAGGTGGAAAGTGATCAGGGTGCTCTTGTGACCCAACTGGAAAACCATGGAAAATTGGAACTGGAAAATGAAATCCTTCCGGCTGAATTCCTGGAAATATTGGAGATGCCAAACACGGGTTTTGCTTCGTCCAGCGATACTAAGCTTTCAATTGAAGTCTTTCTGAACCTTGCCATAGACACAAAGCTACAGAATGAGGGCCTTGCCAGGGAGATAGTGAGGAGAATACAGGTAATGAGAAAGGAGCTCGACCTCCAGTACGATCAGAGGATAGATTTATCAGTAAGTGGAGATAGCACCCTCAATGCCGTATTAGATGAGTACGGCGAGTGGATAAAAAATGAGACACTGGCCGATAGTCTTAGCAAGGAAAAGAAGGATGATGCAAAAGAGTGGGATATAGACGGAGACAAGGTCCTGATATGGGTAAAGGCGATATGAATGGTTAAAATTCCGGATGGAAACAGGGCATTCATAGTTGGAAGGTTCCAGCCTTTCCATTATGGACACCTCAAACTGATCAAGCAGATTCTGAAAGACAATGATTCAGTCATCATTGGGATTGGGAGCGCCCAGTATTCCCATACCCTTAAAGATCCATTTACTGCAGGTGAACGACACCTGATGATTTCCTCTAGCCTTGAATCCGAGGGCATCTACCAATTCTATCTTGTTCCAATAGAAGATGTAAACTCTAATCCCCTGTGGGTTGCCCATGTGGAATCACTTACCCCGAGGTTCAACAAAGTGTACACCAACAACCCCCTGGTCAGGAGACTATTTGGAGAGAAAGGATATGATGTGCACTCCATGGAGCTCATGAACAGAGATTCGTGGTCCGGAACCCATATCAGGGAAAAAATTCTCAACGGAGAAAACTGGAAGGATGATGTTCCTCAGCCGGTTTGGGAAATAATAGAAGAAATAGACGGCGTGAACCGCCTTATAGACCTCTCCAAAACTGATGAGGACGTTATTTAGTTTTTATAGACTATTTTCAGAATTACATCCCTGTCCTTCACGACGTGTGATATGTGCACATATTCATCAGCCTGATGTGCTACTTCGGGTACAGTAGTGCTCCACACCACAGCATTGAACCCTTTCCTCCTGAAGAAAGCCGCACAGGTTCCCCCGCCGATTCCAACAGCTGATGGTTCGGCCCCCCTGAGCCCCTTAATGGCCTTTTTCAATTCGACCACTACTGGTGCATCCATTCTTGTGGGAAGTGGTGCCTGCTCACGCTGCACGAACTCATAGGTGATTGTTGCTTTACTCTCCCTCTGGAATTCCCTAATCTGTGAATCTACGAAATCCACAACATTATCGAGATCATACTTGGGAAGAATCCTGCAATCAAGGTACTGGACTTCCGTACCGGGAATAGTGTTTACATTGTCCACATTCTTGTCATGCTTGGTTGGTTCAAATGTCGAGCCTGGCGGTGAAAAGATTTCGTTAATGGCATCGTATTTCCTGTGAAGGGCGTCGTCAAGCTTCAGGACAAATTTCATTGCCTCTCTGTTGGCATTTACCGCCATGAAAGGCATGCTTGCATGGTACTGCTTCCCCATTATTTTGAATTTAATCCACATAATGCTTTTTTCAGCGACCTCAATCTGAAGGCCGTCAGCGGTGCCCGCATCCGGTACAATTATCAAATCATCTTTCCTGAAGATGTTCTTTTCAAGAAGGTGCTGGATTCCGTATGTACTGCCCACTTCCTCATCTGCAACAAAAGCAAATCCTAGGTTATACTTCAGCTTAGAAGCATCCAGGTTCTTGAGAATAAGCAGAGATAGCCATATGGCCTGCCCGTCATCTGATGTCCCTCTACCATATATCTTATCACCCTCAAGGGTGGGTTTAAATGGAGGTTTTGTCCAAAGCGCCGGGTCTCCAACAGGAACTGTGTCGGTGTGGGGCACAATCCAGAAAGTCTGGTCCAAGTTTCCTATGAGAAGGACAACGTTCGATCTGACGGCACCGGATTTGTCCTTCACGTCATACCTGTTATAATTCGGGTAGCCAAGTTCTTCCAGGATTTTGCAGAGTTCATCAACCCTCTCTTGTTCTCCCTTGCCTCCAGAAGCTGGAGAAATTGACTCAATGGGAATAATCCTATTCACTACTTCCTTAATAAATTCCTCGTCTGATAATTCCTTTAATTTTACGGGCATGCCTTGGTATTACATAGTAGCCATATAATCTCTTTCCAAAATAAGACCCTGCAATGGGCTGATTTAAAGGGGAAAGAAGCCTCCTAAATAGGTTTAAAAAGGTTATTTAGACTGATGGCATTGATCCGCTGCACATGGAGAACAAGAAGAGCAATTTCAGCGAATGGTACAATGAGATCATAGAGATTAGCGGACTCAGCGACAAGCGTTACCCCATAAAGGGAATGAATGTCTGGATGCCATACGGCCTGAAAGCCATGCAGAATATAGACAGGACCATCCGGGAAAGCGTTGATTCCAGGAATTTCCAGGAGGTCCAGTTTCCTGTTCTCATCACCAGAGACCAGCTCTCCGTGGAATTTGAGCATGTGAAAGGATTCGAGAAAGAAGTGTTCTGGGTAACACGTGGAGGAATGGAGCCACTGGAAGTGGAGATGGCTCTTAGGCCAACCAGCGAAGCCGCAATGTACGGTATGTTTTCTCTCTGGGTGAGATCCCATGCTGACCTTCCTTTGCGGTTGTATCAGATTGTAAATGTTTACAGATACGAAACCAAGCACACCAGGTCGTTTATCAGGATAAGGGAGATTCATTTCTTCGAAGCTCACACCGCCCATGACTCATATGAAGATTCTGAAAGCCAAATGCGCCAATACATGGACATTTGGGGCGAGATTAGTTCCAGACTCTGCCTGCCGTTCGAAGTCCACCAGAGGCCAGACTGGGATAAGTTCCCGGGAGCAAAGTACACCCTTGCCTTTGATACTCTCCTGCCTGGCGGAAGAAGCCTGCAGATTGGAACAATACATCAGTATGGCACCAATTTCTCAAAGACTTATGATATAAAGTACCTCAAGGATGACGGGGAGCACGAATATGCGAACCAGACCACATTTGGACTCAGTGAAAGGCTGCTGGCTGCAGTCATAGGGATACATGGTGATGACCATGGACTCATATTCCCGCCTGACGTAGCCCCTACACAGGTGGTCATAGTACCCATACCTTCAAAGAAAGTTGACGTAGATTCATTTGCAAAAGAGGTTCAGCAAAAGCTTCTCTCCCAGGGTTTCAGGTGCACAATAGATGATAGAGGTAACTACACACCAGGATTCAAGTACAATGACTGGGAAATGAGGGGAGTTCCCATGAGGATCGAGATAGGCGAGAGGGAAGTCACCTCAGGCACCGCTGTACTGGTTTCAAGGCATGATAGGAAAAAAACAAAAGTTCCAATTGAAGATGTTGCCGCCTGGACCAGTACTATCCTTCAGGGAATCAAGGATGCACTCAGTGACAAGGCGAATAAATACTTCCAAGAAAATATGCACCACATAGGCAACCTAGACGAACTTGCAAAGGCAGAAGGCTTTGTAATCGCGGGTTGGTGCGGAGAACGAGAATGCGCTGAAAAAATAGAAGAACGCTACGAATTTGGCACCCTTGGAATCTCTCCAGACGACTCAGAAGAGAAGAGTTGCATAGTCTGTGGAAAACCTGGCCGTAACGGCACCTTCTCCAGGTCATATTAGGCAGAAATGGGAAAAACAAACTTCAAACTGGCAGTATTCGATATGGACGGAGTCCTTACACAGACGCCTAGCAGTTGGGAATTTGTCCACAGAGAGCTTGGCGTGGACAATCAGAATAACCTATCTCTATACAGGAAAGGTGACCTGACTTACATGGAATTTCTCAGGAGCGACGTAGAGCTCTGGATCAAGAAAATGGGCTCAGTTCCTTCAAATTTAATAATTGATATCCTTGGAAAGGTCCCCTTGAGAGCCGGCATATCCGAAACTATGTCCTCACTGAGAAAAGACGGGATTGAAACTGCCATCATTTCTGGGGGAATATACTGGCTTGCTGAAAGAATCGGAAAAATAGGAGAGTTTACTGAAATACACGCAAACCTGATCAAAACCAATGGAAACGGCGAAATCGTTCCGGATGGCACTGTGATGGTGGACCCCAAAAGAAAGGACCTGATACTTCAGGACCTCCAAAAGCGCATGGGGGTCTCTGAGGACGAGACATTCAGTGTAGGAGACACACTTCAGGATGTGGCTCTCTTCAGGCATTCCGGATATTCAATCGCCTTCAATCCCCATGAACATTCCATGACAAAGAATGCTACAGTAACGCTGACAGGAAATGATTTGAGGCTTGTTCTGGAGCAGATTCAAAAGCAGTAAAGCGCTTCCGGCATAGTATTATTTATAACATGCAGTCAATTTAGTGGTAGATGGAGAAAGTTGATCTGACCTCTCTGCCCGGTAAGATTCCCATTGGAATCAGCTGCCTGGATGAACTAACAGGCGGCGGCCTTGAATCAGAGGTTATTACAGAAATATACGGAGAGGGCGGTGCTGGCAAGACAAACATCAGCATGCAGTTTGCAATTTCCACCATAAGGGAAGGGGGGCAGGTCCTTTATCTTGATACAGAAGGCTTTTCCGTGGAACGTTTTCTACAGATTTCAGGTGGA
>JAJZKS010000092.1 GCA_021850835.1 Thermoplasmata archaeon | reverse complement strand
GAAGGGAGCATCGGTATCCTGGACTCTTGATGCCGAAGGGGTGCGGGATAGAGAGGAAACAGGGGGACCCTGGCAGGACATCTGGCCCGATTCAGGCAGGTCCGGCGTTCAAATTCAACTTTGGTGGCCGAGCTATGAAAACCAGGGAATACAAAATTATTCAGGACCCTGTTAACGGCCCTGTAAAACTATCCGCTGAGATGCAGAAAGTGATCGACTCGCCTGAATTCCAGCGGCTTAGATACATACGCGCACTTGGATTGTGCAATCTTGTTTTTCCCGGTGCAAACCACAGCAGGTTTGAGCATTATCTGGGCACAATGCATCTTGCCGCACTTTTTTCAGAAGCTTTAGGACTTGAAGAAAAGGTTCTGGCAACGGCTTCTGCCCTCCTCCATGATGTAGGACATCCTCCACTGAGCCACAGCAATGAGGACATCTTCCAGGAGATCACTGGCCTTGACCATCTTCAGGCTGGCCTTTCCATCATCGAGGGGAAAGGAGAATTTTCAGGTAGTTCTCTGCCCGGGGTTCTGGAGTCCATTGGAATCAATCCTAAAGACGTTTCTTCTGTCCTCCTTGGCAACAGAAAAGAGTTCCGGGTGCTATCCAGGCTCATAAGCGGCCCCATGGATGTTGATGAACTTGACTACATGAGGCGTGATTCCCTGTATTGTGGCGTACAGATTGGCAATGTGGACCACAGGCGAATACTTAACGTAGCCCTTGTCCACGGCAATGACATTATGGTGGAGGAGAAGGGCCTCGCAACAATGGAATCTGTGCTAATTGCAAGGATTCTAATGTACGGGACAGTTTATTTTCACAAGACTTCCAGAATTGCCCAGATAATGACAGGATATGTGATCAGGCAGAACATGGAACAGTTCCAGCATCCATTCCAGATGGACGACAGTGACCTCTTTCAGATAATGAAAGGGCTGAAGGGCGACAGGATTGCGCAATCGCTGTTGAAGCGTGAGCTTTTCAAGCCCGTCTTCAAACTGCCATACAAAGCGGAGACTGTCCTTCACATTACTGAAGCCCTAGAAAAGGAACGCAGCCTTGGGGAATATGATTATATTGTTGATGTTATACCGCCACTGGAATTCTCAGGTCCCGGGAGAATTAAATCTGATCTAAGCGTGCTTACTCCAGGGGGCATCATGAACATAACAGATGTTTCGCCTCTGGTCCGTGCGCTACGGGAAACTCTTGAAAACAGGACTGTAGTTGTTTCAGCCCCGTCCTGGGCTATTGCGGATGTAAAGAAAACCGTGGAAAAAGCTATCTCCTAGTCGTAAAGTTTCTTCACCATTCTGTAAGCGCCTCTAGAACCCCTGAATACCTGCGTATAATACATGGGCAGGTGTGTGACCGCAACATAACCATGCTTCCTGTAGAAGTTAATAGCCTCCTCATTCATGTCTCTCACCTCAAGCACTGAGTACTGGAAAGAACGTTGCCGCATTCCTTCCTCAATCAGCCTGATTAATTTTGATCCTAGTCCGCCTCTGTGCAGGTCAGGATCCACTGCAATGCTCTCGATGTCCGCAGACTTCTCGTCGAGGGGCAGGGCTATCACATATCCGAGAATTCTCCCATTTTCCTCAGCTATTACATTGAAAGAGCCCCTTGTGTTGAAAATCTTCCTGATCATTGGCCTGGTGTATGGTCCGATGGGGAATGCCCTCTTCTCAAGCTCAACTATAGAATCAAGATCCCGGGGGTCATATTCACGAAAGATCAATTACAGGTATATTTTACATAAGATAATAATTGTCTATGGTCACTCCAAACACTTCTGAAAATCGTTATTCTACTTTCCAAAGTATTGAGTCTTGTGTTTTCTATTAGTAATGGATAACATTTATACAATAACCTAACATAAACTGAAGAGCCGAATATGATCCGAGTGATGGCAACTGGAGTATTTGACATACTGCATATGGGGCACATCCATTACCTAAATGAGTCCAAGAAACTTGGAGACGAGCTTCTCGTTGTAGTGGCAAGGGACAGCACTGCCCGCAGGAATGGCAAGAACCCATTATTTGATGAAAATTCCAGGCTTGACCTGGTAAAGGAACTCAAGCAGGTGGATCGAGCAATACTTGGCCACGAAGGAGACATTTTCAGAACGGTCCTTGAGAACAAGCCTGACATAATCACTCTAGGCTACGATCAGAGATTTGACGCCGACAAAATCCAGGAAAAGTGCCGTGAACTTGGCCTTGACACAAAGGTTGTAAGGATCTCCAGGTATGATGGAAAAAGGTTCCAGAGCAGTTCAGAAGTCAGGCAAAAGCTCTATGAGCTTATAGAAAGCCAGATCTAATGCCCCGCCTTCCAGAAAGATTATAATCATTCCTTCTTGATTCACTGCTGGCAACTATGAAAATCTCAGACTCTGTCACAAGAATCGAAGGTACCATGGCTCATACATATTCCGTTGAGCATAATGATATGGTAATTCTCATCGATGCAGGAATGAAATCATCAGGAAAGAAAATCATTGATTATTACCAACAGTCTGGGAAAAAACCCGACATAATTCTCATAACCCATTACCACCCCGATCACATTGGCGGACTTGCCATGCTAAAGGAAAAATATTCGCCAAAAATTTACGCTCCGCGCGATGAAATACCCGTCATAGAGGGAAAAAACAGGCCTGCTCAGCCCAAGGCCCTCCTGCCGAAGCTTGTTTCCATATTAGGCAGGTCTATGGCTGTTTCTGGGGTGATCCCAGCGGAGGATTTTTCATCCCCTTGGATGAAAGTGGTGCCAACTGTTGGCCATACGCCTGGAAGCACTTCGTATTATTACGAACCAGAGTCCCTGTTGTTTGTGGGAGATGCTGTAACTATAAAGGGTACAGAAGCAAGTGTAAACAGACAATTCTCTTTGGACCTTGAAAAAGCTGAGGAGTCTAGAAAGAAAATAATGTCCATGACAGGGGCAACAATTTTGCCTGGGCATGGAGAGCCGCTTAAGATCTGAGCGACCTTCTTATCTCACCGAAATTTGTGTCGACTGCAGCAAATGCATCATGGGGATGTATGCTCTCCTCACTTCTCGACTCAATGTAAATCTTCGCGCTGTCGGGGAATTCTTTGTATTTCTCTACGGCAAGGTTTGCCAACTCCCTTACAATGTCCTCAACAAACTTTGGGTTCTTGTGTGCATTATAGACAAGGTTCCCTTCATCAATCCTTTTCAGGAGGGAATAAAGTGAACCTCCCAGCACTTTTTCAGCCAGTTCTATGAGCTCATCCGCTTCCACATTCCCTTTTTCTGGAACCTCAACTTTGAATGTTACGAGGTTCCTCTGGTTGTGGGAAATAGATGGCATCTTGGAGAGAAGTTCCTCATTTCCGGGAAAATCCCTGGAAATTAATGCCCTGGTGGTTTCCATTGCACAGGGGCATGCATTCATGCCCTGTACCACCACCCCCACCATAGTCTCCTTTCCTGTTCCCTCTCTTACATGGGTCTCTCCCAGAATCTTATAATTTACAATAATAGGAGAATTATTGGGGCTCCTCTTTTCCACAAGATAGTCTGCAGATATAGAAACATCACAGGAATATGAATAATTAAGCTTTTCAAGGGTTTTTTCAGCAATCTCTGCGCTCAGGTCCTCTATGCTTGGAACGACCTTCCTTGCAAGTATTATTTCGTTAATAGCTTCTATTTTTCTTGAAAAATCTGCCCCTTTCCTCGTGGAGGGGAGATTCACAAAAATATCAATCAACGTAAGCAGATCTATTTCCCTGTCTCCCCTTTTGACACGGACTGGGTACTTGATTCCCCGCACACCAACTTTGTCTACAGGAATTGTATAAGTTGGCTTGCCTGCCTGTACGTCAATAAGATCTATCAACTGTTTGTTCCTCGTTTCTTGGTTTCTTCCTCATCCTCTGCTGGATGCCAGCTTCAAGTTCCTTGTATTTGTCCTCAAGTGTCTTCTGCTGTTTCTCAAGGGTCTTGATCCTGATTTCACTGAGCTCCTTCTGTTCAGAAAGGTCCTCCAGCAATTTTTTCTTGTCAGGAACCTGGTAGAGGATGTTTCCCACACTCTTATAAACTGGAGTTTCTCCTGTGACAGCTTCCAGTTCCTTGATTGTCTTGTCCAGTTCTTTTATCCTCACATCAAGCTGGTACTTCTGGTTTGCCACCTGTTCAATTTGGCTCTCCATCTGCTGTGCCTGCCTGATCTGGTTTTGGATGTATTGGCTAAGATTCGGCTCCATTACTCAATTTCCTCCATTATATCCTTTATGACCTTGAACCATCGGGTCAGGGACCCAACAGCTGCTCTCAATGCAACTGTATCAGGCGAAGATATATAAATGTAAAAATTGCCCTCATCCTCACTTATCCTGGTCCGCGATCTGCCCACTGTCTGAGTGATATCGGGCTTGATCGCTTTCACGAAGTTATCGTACTTAAGCTTCTCAAGTTTGATGGACACCTCAAACTTCATCCTTTGTTTAGTGCAAAACGGTTAATAAATTCAATCGAAGGGCGTCCAGAATTTCAGCGATATTTCCAGCGAAACTTTAAAATTCTTTGCGACGTTAAAGCGCTCGGGCCCGTGGCCTAGTCTGGATAAGGCACCGTCCTTCTAAGTCGGTGATCGTGGGTCCGAATCCCACCGGGCCCGTCCAGTGCGAACTAATGGTGATTAGGTTTTTATCTGACTTTATCAGAGTGAGCGAGGAAACCCACACCATTCATGGGTGGGATGAAAACGAGCCAAGAATAGCATTTATCCGTATTGTATATAGCAATATCCGCAATGCCAAAGGGGTACGAAGCTTCGGAGACTTCAGTTCATTTAACGAACTGCCATTTTGTGTGATGTCCGAAGTACAGGAGGAAGGTGATTACAGGAAAGATCGAAGCCAGATGCACAGATTTGATAGGATCTATCGCAATGGAAAATGGATGGGAAATCATAGCGCTGGAAACGATGCCTGACCATGTACATCTGTTCATCAAGGCATCCCCTAAAGTAGCGCCCAACGGCATAATTGCGAGGATTAAAGGGACAACATCGAGACTTTTGAGGAAGGGATTTCCGGAACTCAGGAGCAGATTGCCGACACTGTGGACACGGAGCTATTTCGTATCTACGCATGGCCATTTCCCACCTGAAACCAAAAGGAAATATGTTGAGGATCAGAAAGGAATATGAAAGCATGCAGGTTCAGGTTGTACCAATCCGTGGAGCAGGAAAGGCTGCTCAGCAAACAGTCGGAACTCTGCAGACTGAGCATACCTGAACTTTTACCGGAGAATAAAGGAGAAGAAACATGGTGCCAGGCAGAAAGCTGGATTCCCGAGACTGAAAGGAAAAGGCCAGTACAAATCACTGACCTACCCAAAGTAAGGCTTTGAGGTACTGGAAAACAGTCACCTGAAATTATCAAAGATCGGAAGAATACGAATGTTCCAGCACCGTGAAATAGAGGGTGAAATAAAGACAATCACAATATCACGTAAAGGTACGGGAAAATGGTATGCATCATTTTCCGTGCAGCAGGAGAACACATCCTTCCAATCCGAGAGAACCGGGAATGTCGTCGGAATAGATGCAGGACTCGTGCATCTCGCAGGGCACTCCCGAAATCACGCCTGTGGAGACCGGAGCACTACCCGAAAGGGCAACTCCGGTCAACGAAGCAGGAAGTCCGCGGCTTTAGTCGTGGGAGGATGTCACTTTACTGGCGCAATAACCGCCATAATCATGATTGGGTTTCTTCTGCTCTTCGTTGCCCAGATAATAACCGCAATCGCGTTCTTTACAAATCCAGATAAAATTGAGTCAAGGGCGGCTACACTTCAGTCTTAATAAGTGCAACATAAAAATATGAAATGCCTGGCAATGCATCACTGGATAGTGGTGCTTCCTATGGATCCACCAGTGAATGTGTCAACAAGTGCAATCCGGCTTATGTTGCTTTGGGAATTATGGAGATAAAGATTGACAAAGCTGGTGCTAGTGATATAGCCTGCACTGCTCTGTAGAGCGATGGTAAGGTAACCACTGAAATCCAGGGAATTGGAGTTCAGGTAGACTTGACCAAGGCCTATTTCATCCACCGTATTATTTGTGAATGTCACTATGAGGTTAATGTCCTTGACGGAGACATTTCCGTTCAGGGAGTTGATGTAAATGGTGTAGTTTCCATTGTAGGCGCTTCCACTGGGTTGTGTGTTGTAAACTACTTTCAGTGCAGCTGAAGGTGTGTTGGGAATTGGGCTTGGGATATAATTCTCAAGTAGAGTGTAAGCAGTTGCTATCATTGTAACTGTGATTGCAACAAGAAGTACAGTGGCAATGATTGGAGAGACAGCCTTGTCTTCTCTGTTAACTATTTTCCTCATATACAGACTTTTAAGCACGCATAATAATTTAATATTTTTCACCGGCTGATGAACATGCATTATTTCATACATATGGGCAGAAAGCTCCCCAAATATTGGGGTCTAACATAATATTTTAACTTCTTTGCCATATGTACCATAATGACTTTCAATATTGAGCTCACTTCTGCAAAGCATGGGGAACGACTCAGCCAGAAATACACCTGCGATGGCCAGGATTATTCCCCTGAAATTTTCTGGTCGGATCCCCCCTCTTCAACAAAGTCATACATTCTCATAATGGATGACCCGGATGCCCCGCGAGGAACATTTGTCCACTGGGTTCTTTACAATATTAAGCCGGATACTAAGCAGCTCCATGAGAATGTTTCCAAGGAAAAGGTAACTGGTGAAGGGTGGGCCCAGGGCGTTAACAGTTTCAAAAAAATAGGCTACAACGGCCCATGCCCTCCAAGGAAGAAAGTACACAGATACATCTTCTACCTATACGCGGTTCT
>JAJZKS010000091.1 GCA_021850835.1 Thermoplasmata archaeon | reverse complement strand
CATCAGTGGAAATGCCGTAACATTTGAATTCCCCCATGTTTCCCTTTTTAACTCCAGTTATTTCGTGGGGATCAACTACCGGGGCAACTCTGCCTCCGGCCTGAGCATTATTGGAAACACTGTTACTGGGCCTGTTTTATCTGGCCTTGCAGGCACTCCCTCAGTCATTGGTTCGGTCAAAACGGGACTTCAGGTATCCCACAATACAATATACGGATCTGGCGGGATTTTAGGTACCGGAAACAATACAACGATTTCTTTCAACAATATATCATATATCAACCTCGGCATTGGTTTTGGAGGAGATCATTCCAGCGTAAATGATGCACACATCTTTGACAATACGCTCAACTGTCTTCGGGATGGTACATTCGGCATAGTTGGGGAACTGCAGGGGAACCTAAGCATCACAGGGAACTATTTCTATGGCCGCATTATTGATGTTGCCTTACTTGGTGGGGTTTCCAATACCACAGTCTACCACAATGATTTCTTCAATACCTCTGCCATACCCATAGAAATTATTAACAGCGTTAGGGTTGCCAATACAAACATCTCGCTCAACGCATCATATCCTGTGGGCGGCAACTATTATGCTGCATTTGCCGGAACTGATCGGTACTCCGGGCCGTTGCAGAATATCACGGGACCAGACGGAATATTTGACACCTCTTACACACCAAAAAATGATTCAGGAATTGTTGATAAATATCCACTCGCCAAGCCATGGCTCAGGCCACAGTTTACAGTACATGAAAGCGGCTTGTTGAACGGCGCAGTGTGGTCGGCAACATTTAACGGCCAGACCAAAACTTCTGATGGTACCTCAATATCATTTAACATCGTCAATGCAACCTACCAGACATACTCATACAGTTATGCTGGTGTTAATGGCTACGTGGGCAGCGGTTCCGGCACATACAGTTATACCGGGGCAAACAGCACTTCTTCTACAGCAAAATATACTCCCATCTACGAAGTGAATTTCACTGAATCCGGCTTACCTGCTGGTTCCGCCTGGCAGGTTTCTGTCAACGGAACACTGCACAATGTTTCAGTAAAATACTTTGACATTGCCGTGTACAATGGAACTTCCATTTCCTATTACGTGCACAACAGCACTGATTACTACACATCCAATGGAAACGGCCAGTTCACAGTAACTGGAAATACAACATTGAACATAGCCTTCCACCATTACGCATACCTGGTGGGCAACCTGTTGCCATCAGCTGCAAATATTACTGTCAATGGCGAGAACGTTACGGTTTCAAATGGCCATTTCAATGTATCACTGGCAGGTGGTTCCTATGAGGTGGTTGTGGCGGACAGTGGGTATACCAGTTATTACAGGAACATTACCCTGCAGCCTGGTCAGACTTATTCCCTGAATGTCTCACTTAACGGGACAGGTTCAAACGGCCTTACCGCGACGGATTACGAGTACATAGGAATCGGATCTTCTGGAGCTGTGATAGTGGGCCTTGGTGCTTACATGTTCAGGAAGAAAAAGTAAACTTACTTCTTTTTTTACCCAACATCTTTAATCCACTTTTTTAACATTTTTATTATTGGCACAGAGCCATAACTTCCAAGGAATCAGCCTTATAGACCCATATAAAATAAATTAATTATGAAAAGTGGAGAGGCATATGGAACTCTAAAGGGAATTATAGAACAGAATTTCCATCTGTCCATGAAATATGCATTCTCAGGATTTGTCGGATTCCTCTTCGTGGAATTCACAACCTATGTGCTTTTCCATATGGCCAGTCTGAGCAATCTTCTATCCGTTACGCCAGCGTTCCTTGCGGGAGTAGCGGTTGAATTCTCAATGGACGAGTTTTGGACTACCAGGAACCGGGGAATACACACCTCAGGAGCTTTGGCTTTCCTGCACAGGATAATAAAGTTCGAGATGCTGAACCTGGCAGGCACAGTAATTGCAATTATCATACAGTACATTCTGTTCGTTCTGTTCTACCTGTCACCGCTTATAGGAAACATATTCGGGTCAGCATTTGCTTTTCCTGTCAATTATTATGTTCAGATGAGGAGCACTTGGAAAATAAGAATTGTCTGAATTTCATATAGTGTTGGAATATGAAGTAAGAAGGGGGATTGGCAACCTTACTGCTTCTTCTCCTTATCCTTCTCTTTGACAAAGAAGTGGTAAAGATAGTCCATCTTCACCTCGAGGTCATCCATCTTCTTGTTGATCTTTGGTAACTCCTCAGTCATGGTCTTCTCCATTTTGTCCACTCTCTCGTTGAGGTTTTTGACTTCTTCCTGAATGTCCTGGGTTGATTTCGTCGGCGTCGGTTCAAACTTCACTGTTGACTCTTCTTTTCTGGTGGTTTCTGCATAATTCTTCTGCAATGTCCCAGTGATTTCCATGGAATCCATCTTATAGTCTGTTGCCGCAGGATACCTTGAAAAGATGTAGTTGGCAAGGGAGTTTCCATCAGCAAGTCCCGCAATGCATTCGTTTGTGGAAATTTCCCTGTTGAGTTCATTGGAAAACGTAACAGTGATTTTAGTCATCTGGCAGATAGGATATTCCATGGTCCTGATCTTCTCCTCAGTGCGATTCAGCAGGTCAGCAAATATGCTGAATGGTATCTTTCCTCTGGACCTTTCTATCTCGTTCTTCAGGAATTTCAGCTTCCTGTAGAAATTTGTAGCATCTAGGCGCATCCGGAGATCGTTATGATCTGCCATTTACTGTCTAATCATCTTTGTTATCTAAAAGCTTAGCTATGTAACATCTGAATTTCTCTTTTTCAAATTACTGTATTCCGGTGTTGAGAGAGTAAATCCTCCGCCTCATGTCCCTTCTGTCAGGATTTGATTTTATCAAGCCTGATTCCATTAATTCCTCCAAAGATGTCTGTAGAGTTTTTCTGTTGATCCCGGTCATATCCATGATTGCAGACTGGTCGATCGGACCGTGATTTGCCACAATATAGTACACGAACTTATTGGAGGGTGGACCATTAACTTTCACAGTAGTGTCGAGAATACCAAATGTGTCTCCCCGCATGCCCCTTCTCTGCGTCTCCAGTGCCGCAACACTGCCAAAGGAAACATTACCAAGGTTCACATTGGCACCAATCCTGATAACCAGCTCAACCTGCTGCCTTTCTAGTGGCGCCTCAAACATTATCTTTTCTTTTGGGCATTCTTCCAGTATCCGGTTGACCCAGTCCCATTTTATCTCACCAAGGTCGTCAAATATTTCCACACTTTTTCCGGATTCTCTCCCTTCCACGATTAGGAATTCAGGTTCCAGGTCCACAGATTCATTTATTTTCTGCACAGTTTCCTCAAGGCTCAACTGGTTTCTGGGATTCTTCTTCCCAACTTCAACCATCAATCGCATTCCATTGGAATGAACAAAGTCAGCAATCCTCTCTTTGACTTTCACTGGCATCTCACTGACACCTTCACTGATTTCAACGATATTGAAGCCAGCATTTTTCAGGCGCTGCAGGGTATCGTCGGCCTTTCCTTTCTTCACAGCCATTTCCATTAGAGTGCCGCCGTGGGAAACTGGCAGGCCTGATGCATTAAATTTCTGGATTCTTTCTGAAAGGTTCTTTTCAGTTAACAACATGGATAAAGTCCACCCGATCTTAACATAACTGATGTATTCAGACAGGTCGGGGATATTCTCCCAAGGGACTGCTGCGAACCTGTCAATTACCATTGCTGATCCGCCGCTGTGCCAGCTCTTGACATTTCCCAAATAGTCCTCTAGAAATTTTCCTGTCATTTAATATATATGAAAAACAAGCGTGTATATAAAAGAATAATTTGTGTGTAAAATTGACTTATACATCTACCAAAATGCGTACAAACTTTATCTCATATATTCTCAAAATCTAACTTATCTATGGAAATGACCACCAATGAAACCATGGGCAAAATTGCACAGACCGAAGACATTCTGGAAAAAATAGACAAGGAATATGGAAAAAAAGTGGTTTTTACCTCAAGCTTTGGAGCCGAAGACATGGTTATTACCCACCTCATATCAAAACTGGACCTCGATATAGAAATTGCCACAATAGACACTGGCAGGTTGCATCAGGATACTTATGACTTCATTGACAGGGCCGTTATGTTTTATGGCCTTAAACTCAAGAGCTATTTTCCTGTGGCAAGTGAAGTGGAAGAAATGGTAAGGAAGTCAGGGTATAACCTCTTCTACTATTCGCAGGAAAACAGGAAATTCTGTTGCAATATTAGAAAGGTGAATTCCCTGGAAAAGATCTTAACTGGTAAGAAAGCCTGGATAACTGGATTAAGATCAGGGCAGAATAAATTCCGCCAAACTCTGGGAATAATGGAAAAAGACACGACCCGGGGTATTTTAAAGGTCAATCCTCTGATTTACTGGACTTCATCTGATGTTTGGGATTTTATTAAACAGAATAGTATCCCATACAACAGCCTTCACGACAAGGGTTACCCAAGCATAGGATGTGAACCATGCACCAGGGCCATTATGCCAGGGGAAGATGAAAGGGCGGGAAGATGGTGGTGGGAATCAGGCCTGAAAGAATGTGGGTTACATCTTTCCGGCCAGGGTGCCTCCAATTCAGGTGGAAATTCCAAAACACCTGATGGAGGCTCATGATATGCTTCCATTGCCACATGGAGGAAAACTCATCCAGATTCCGGATTTAGACAGAAATAAATTCAGCAAGAGTGACCTTAGGCACACACTAGAAATTTCTTACGAAACCGCTGTGACCATAATGGGCATAAAAAGCGGAATTCTCAGCCCCCTTGAGGGCTTCATGGGATATTCTGATTATGCATGTGTTCTAAGAGAACAGAGACTTGAGAATGGTTTGCCCTGGAGCATCCCTTCGTTATTGCCCTTAGATGATAATGGGAACTCAAATTTCAAAGAGGGTAATCTGTTATTCCTTTCGTATCATCATATACCGCTGGCGGAGTTATTGATTTCAGAGATTTACACTATTGACAGGGATAATTTATGCAACTCTGTCTTTGGAACCACTTCAGATGAGCATCCGGGGGTCAGGAAAGTCAGAAACAGCGGAAACAAGTTAATTGGTGGTAGAATAGTTGAAGCTGACTATATTGATTTTCCGTTTAAATCAATCACGCTATTTCCGGAAGAAACGCGAAAATATTTCTTGGAAAAGGGCTGGAAAACCGTATCAGCATTTCAAACCAGGAATGTCCCGCACAGGGGTCATGAGGACATACAGAGGATGGCTTTGAGAAACACAGACGGATTATTCATAAATCCCGTCATAGGAAGGAAAAAGGCGGGGGATTACACTGATGAGGCAATACTGATGTCATACAAAGCCCTAATAGATTATTATTACCCCTCCGACCGTGTCCTAATGACCCCACTGCATTACGAAATGATGTACGCCGGCCCTAGAGAAGCTGTAATGCATGCCATAATGAGGAAGAACTATGGCTGTACTCACTTCATAGTCGGCCGGGACCATGCTGGAGTTGGTGACTTCTACGGACCATATGATGCCCAGAAAAATCTCGCAAGTTTTGATGATCTGGGAGTGGAGATTGTCCCTTTCCAGGAGACATTCTACTGTCAGAAATGTGCCCAGCTGGTAACGGAAAAAGAATGCACACATTCGAGAGAGCAGCAGGAACATTTCAGCGGAACAAAACTCAGAAATCTCATTCTGTCCAAAAGAACACCGTCAAAAGAACTCATGAGGCAGGAAGTCTATGAAACCCTTGCTACTCTTAAAGACCCATTTGTCAGGTAAGCACTTTCCATGTTCATAATGACCTCCTAGAAATTATTACTGAAGTAGCTTTCAACTTCTCTTACAAGGAGCTCCTGCTTTGGGTGCCCTCATATTCTATTATGGCAGTGTTAAGTGTCCACAGGCTTTTCCTTCTGAACTTATGTTAAATAGTCAACGTATTTCAATTCCCCATGTCTTTTTCATCTGAAGATAATAATTTATTGGGAGCGATGCCGCTGATCCGATTAGATTACCGATGAGTGGCTCGAGGTTAAAAATTATGAAAAGAGCGTACTGTGTGGATATGGAAAGAGTAGTTCCACCCAAATTGATGAATTCAAATTTGACCATTCGCCTTAGAATTCCGAAATAGCTCCCATTATGAATTCCAGCCTCCCTAGTAGTCCAGAATTCGTTGATCAGGTATTCAATAGCCACACCAGTCAGAAAAGAAGCGGAGACTGAAATGAGATTACTAAGTTTGAGGAGATGAAAAAGCAGGTAAGTGAATAATTCAACAAATCCGAAGCCTATCCATCCGGAAATAGAGAATTTTATGGACCTTTTCATGTTATTTTGAATTATTCTCCTTATATCCTGAATGAAATTGGCATCTTTCATGTGCGTTTCCAATATGGCAAATTGCCCTTTAGATTTAATAGTATTTCACCATTTTAGTAAATTGTGGCTTCTTGGCAGTTGATTACGTTACAACAAAAACAACGTATTGGTTTCCAGTTGAAAAATGATCCATCTTTCGGGACATTTGAGTGTAAAAAGAGGTCATCTATCAATAAAATGAAAAGTTTCCTTTGCTCACTGCGCTTAACCAAATTCCATTCAGAATTGTAAAATAAAAAATTAGGGGGTTTTCGGCCCATTAAGTTTCCTGAATATTCCTGTACCGGTGTAAACTGAATACTTCTTATCATGTTATGTAAAACTCAGGGTGTTGATGTTTCTCATACTGGAAACTTTTCTCAAACCTCAACCTTATTTGAAAAATGGGAACACTCATTTATCGCCAGTCAGGAAATTTTGCAGATCTAGCAATTAATTTATAACCAATTTTTTCTTAGGGAAATTGCCTATATGGTGAAGTCTAAAAAAATATGTTCCCCACATGAATATTGCCTATACTGCATTCAAGAAAGAATGAACTCTTCAATGGATATGGAGAATGTGTTTTGGAAACCATAATAAGCAAGGAACATGCCTTTCGCTTTGCGT
>JAJZKS010000090.1 GCA_021850835.1 Thermoplasmata archaeon | reverse complement strand
CGCAAGAATTAGGTGACATATGTCTGAAATTATTAAGGAAAAACTGACCTCTAAAGGCATTAATGTCCTTTTTTCCAGAGAAAAAGAGGCTGAGTCCCTGAGTCTGGACTACAAGTCAGAGGTCATCAAATATGGCAAACTGAGCCCCCCTAACCAGGAAAAGCCTGATGGCCCGCCTATGAAGATGCTCACGGGAGACGGGATCAGCATCGAACTGTCAAAGAGAAGAACTGTTATGCCTTTCTGGCACAGGAATATGGATTTTGATGAAGTGATCATCTGCGTCAAGGGAAAAGCCACCTGGAAAACTGAACACGGGACGTATGAGCTAAACGAGGGAGAGTTGCTGCTCATTCCAAGGGGAGTTTCACACACTGCGGCTGCCACAGCTGATTCAGAGTACATGGCAATTGAAATCAAGTCAAAATCCCAGCTGACAAACGTAGCAGAGAAGAAGTAATTTGAAGAAGGTGACTTATGAAAAGTGAAGAGATTCTGAAACTTCTTGGCTCAGGAGCCAAGGTGTATGATCTTGAGCATGTCAGGTATCCGGGCATGCCAGCATTCGATCCTGTGCAGCCAGGTTTGAACTATTTTCTGTACAGGCATCACGAGAACTACTACCTTCCGGAAAAGAACGGCCCGAGAACAAGCTCATCCGGGCTCATTGTTATGACTGACCAGTCCGGAACCCACATGGATGCTCTCTGCCACCAGGCAGCTGATCTAGTCCTTCCTGACGGAACTAAAGTGGACCCGTCGGTGGAAACGCCATGGGGTTTCTCCAAGCTGGATGCTTCTGAACTCCCCATAATGCTCAGAAAAGGAGTGCTTGTGGATGTTGCAGCATACGTGCAGGATCCGCTGCCTGAAGAGCACGAGATCACCCTTGAGGAATTCAAGAAGGCAGTGGAGAAAGAAGGCATAACATTCGGCAAGAATGACGTTGTTCTGGTAAGAACAGGATACGGCAAATACTGGAAGGAGGAGGAGAAATACAAGAAAGCAGCCGGTGTCTCAAAGGAAGTGAGCCGGTACCTTGAGGACAAGTGCTTTGCAGTGGGAGCAGACAACCTTGCATGGGATGTTCCTGAGAGGAGGGACCCTGAGACCAACTCCCTTTTGCCAGGGCATCTGTATCTGATTGCAAAGAAAGGAATCTACATCATTGAGAACATATTTCTTGAGGAACTGTCAAGAGACAAGGTGTATGAGTTCCTTTTCGTTGGCCTTCCCCTTAAATTCAAGGGAGCAACGGGCTCGCCATTCAGGCCAGTGGCAATTTCCTGATTGCCACTATCCCTTTTTTTAAACTGACAAATACCTAAAAATAGACCCACGGAATGCAATTAGACCAGCATGGTGTGAATAATATGGCAAAGAGAATAGTAGTTGCAGTAACAGGATCAACTGGAGCAGTGTACGGATACAGGCTGCTTCTAGCTGCAAGCAGGATAAAGGGGCTTGAGACCCATGCGGTAATCTCCAGCGGGGCAACAAAGACCCTGAAGCTTGAAACCGGGCTGGATGCAAGTGACATCGAGAAACTGGCCACATACGTTTATGGGGAATATGATTTCACGGCAAAGATAGCAAGCGGTTCATTCATCACATCCGGAATGGTTGTGGCCCCATGTTCCATGAAGACTCTCTCTGCCATTGCCATCGGATTCGAGCAGAACCTTGTTTCAAGGGCTGCCATGGTAACATTGAAGGAAAGGCGCCCGCTCATACTACTTGCAAGAGAAACTCCCCTGAACCTGATCCATCTTAGGAACATGGTTCAGGTTACTGAGGCAGGAGGCACAATTATGCCCCCACTGCCGCCGCTTTACTTCGGCGAGAATGATATAACAAAGCTTGTTGACCTCACCGTGGGGAGGGTCCTAACCATGCTTGGGGTAGAGAACAATCTCATGAGGGAATGGGGCGTAGAAGGCAAGGAACCTTACGAAGACTGACGGCTCATGATGTATGCAGCAGTCTTTTCAAAACCAGCCTTGTAGTGCTCGTATATATTTTTCTGATCGAACAGAAGCTCAGATATGAATGGCGCCTTGTCAGAGTAGTCCTCCAGGACTTCCGTTGGAACCGCTCTGTATAGAACTTCATCATTTCTGCTGTCCCAGCCGCTTGCCTCATGGACTGATATCTTAAGGTATTCCACAGCGGGCTGTAACTGAAGAATGAGCGTCCCTTTCATATGCGTATGGAGAAACTGCTGGCTCCTGGTTCCCTTGTGCACAGCAAGGTAAAGCTCATGTTCACTGCCTGCGACCACCTGGTATGGTGACAGCAGAGCAATATGCGGAAAACCATCCGGATCTGAAGTAACCAGAAATATGGCGGAGTTCTTGCGGTTCCTGTTGTTGAAATGAAGAAAATCAACGGCTTTTTGGGGCAGCCTGTCTCCATAGGAGGTTGACATGCCTGAAAAGCCCTACTTTAATTAAAAAAATTTGGGTAGGCCTGAAAAATCAGACTTTCTCCCTCAGTTTTGAGAGCCTTTCCCCTATCTCATAGTGGTTGCCCTTGAGGATATCCTCAGCATCCTGCCTGAATTCATCAGGCCAGTATCCCAATTCATATCCGTACCATGGCTCAACGAGGTTAAGTTCAGGAAGGCCGAGTTCCTTCCACGTGTCCCTGGCTTTTTCCATGAAGTCCTTTCTTGGGAGTGACGTGGGGGGATAGGGGTATTTTATGGTGGCATCTATGAGGACGCCAGAGCTTCCAACACCGCCTGGGAACTCTTTTTCCTCGTGTGATGCGCCAGGGCTGTAAGCCGATGGGTCAAGCCCCGGCATCTTGCCTGTTATGATCCTCATGTCCCTTGCAGGCTGGACTCTCCAGCTCATTGCCCAGATGACTGAGTCAATGTTCCTTATGTCAATGTCTTCATCCACGACGATGAAGAATTTGCCCCATCTCGAGTCATAACCTGCTGCAAGGTTAAGGACCTGCCATGGGTGGGCCTTGTTAACCTTCTTTATCTTTATGACACACCACTGGGCCTGGCTCATTTCATGCCATGCAACATCTATGATTCCCGGTACCTTGGCATCGAACTTCAGGAACTTGTAGTAAACATTTTCCGATGAAATCTGCCTTACCTTGCTGCTCTCGCTGGGCGGGAACTGGCTCATGATGTGGACAAACGTAGCATTCTTCCTCATGGTTACTGCAGTGACATCGAATACTGGCCTGAGCCACACATCGGTCGCCATGTAGCCGGTATATTCCCCGAAGGCATTTCCTGGTTCCATGTACTCAGTTGAGATATATCCTTCAATGACAATGTCTGCATCTGCGGGCACCTCAATGTCAACAGTCTTTCCCCTTACGGTTTTGACCGGTTCACCTGAGAAACCACCGGCCACTGTCAGTTCGTCTACCCCGTATGGAATCTTCGCAGAAGCAGTGTAGAAATATGACGGCACTCCGCCAACGACCACTGCAGCGGGCATTGGCTTGCCAAGGTCTTTCCACTCTCTCCAGTGGATAATCCCCTGGTTTCCTCTGTTTATTTCCCATAGGAGCTTTCTCTTTCCAAAGACGTGCGCAGAGTAGTTTCCCATATTCTGAATTCCAGTCTTGGGAGATTTCGTGATAACCTGCGTTGAAGTCCTTATCTGCCCGCTGAAGCCAGGGAGCTCAACCGGCACAGGAAGTGCCTCAAGTCCGTTTCCATCAACATCGAGCTTGTCTCCCTCGATGACAATATCCTGGACCGGCCCCTTTTCAATATGCTCGGTGGGGACCGGATGAATCAGGGCATTCTCCCACTTCTTCTGAATTGCTTCCTTGGTTGGAGCCTCGCTCTTGAGGCCGAGCCCATATATTTCCATGGAAGAAGCATAAATGCCTGTGGCTACCTTTATATCGTATTTCCTGCCTTTAGCATCTGTAACATTCTCGAACAGGAAACCTCTTCTTTCTTTCTCAGGAAGCCCACGGTATTGTAGCCTGGCTAGCGGCGTTATATCGGACTCCTTTGAAACCTTCTTGTTGACCCTGAAGAGTTTCCCTGCTTTTTCAAGGGCAGATAGATAGTCATTCAGGTCCTTGTAATATTCTCCCATATTTCGGGGACATTAAATTCATATAAAGTTCTTTTTAGGACCGTAAATCCAATTTTTTCCTTTCTCAACTAAAATTTTGACACCATTCATGCAATAATTTTACAAAATGTCGATATTGCAGCTTTTTTCTTCAAAATGTATTTAACAATTGCCGAATTTGCCGGAAAAAAGGGGTTCAGTAGTTTGGGAAACTGTTTTAATAACACTAAGTATCCAATGTCAGGTTCGTGATTATGGTGGAAGTAACGAAGGACCTCAGGTCGTTCATTGAAGGCATAGAGAAGATTGGACTTCTAAAAACAGTGAAAGGTGCAGACTGGGACCTTGAAATAGGTGCGATTACAGATACAAACTCAAAGAGCAACAAGTATACCCTGCTCTTTGATGATGTAAAGGGCTATCCAAAGGGTTTCAGGGTTCTCACGGGTGCATTGCTGGATTCAAGGAGAGTTTCAACTGCACTTGGCCTTGACAACACAATGAACAACATGCAGCTCACCACTGCCATCAGGGACAGGCTGAGGAATGCAGCCAGCGACCACGAAAAGTACAAGCCGAAAGTAGTAGAATCTGCTCCTGTCCTTGAAAATATTGACAGGGGAGACAAGATTGATTTTTTCAAATTCCCAATACCAAAGTGGTTCAAGCATGATGGCGGAAGGTACATCGGAACAGCAGATGCGGTCATTACAAGGGACCCCGATATTGGATGGGTAAATGTTGGAACTTACAGGGTCATGGTCAAAAGCAAGAACAGCCTGGTAATGCTCATGGAAGCCTCCAGGCACGGGAGAACCCACTACCAGAAATACCTGGAGGCAGGCAAGCCATGCCCGGTTGCCATTTCGTTCGGGCATAATCCTGGCCTTAACTTGTTCTCTGCCAATGAAGTCCCTGAGGGGGTATCGGAATACAACTTCCTGGGAGCAGTGAGGCAGAAGCCGGTGGAAGTGTTCAACGGGCCGGTCACTGGGCTTCCAATTCCAGCGGACAGTGAAATCGCAATTGAAGGTTATATTACGGAAGAAAAGGCCGAGGAAGGGCCCCTTGGGGAATTCATGGGATACTACGCAGGAGGCAAGATGCTCAACCCTGTCATCAAGATTGAAGCGGTGTATTACAGAAATGAGCCAATACTCCTTGGCACATGCGCAGGAAAACCCCCATATGATTATTCCTATTTCAGGTGCCCCATAAGGGCAGCACTCATATGGAACGCTTTGGATTCTTCAGGAATCTCCGGTGTAAAGGGAGTATGGTGCCATGAGGAAGGCTATTCCAGGGCATTTACCACAGTATCCATAAAGCAGTCCTTTGGAGGCCAGGCCGTAATGGCCGGGCACATTGCATCACAGAGCAGGCCGGGTGCGGTTGCAGGCAGGTACACTGTTGTGGTGGATGATGACATAGACCCGTCCAACCTCAACGATGTGGTGTGGGCAATGTGTAGCAGAAACGATCCGGCCACTGGCATTGACATAATAAACAACACCATGGGCACTCCACTTGACCCAATTTCCAAGCATGTGGAGGGGAAGGATCTGCTTGAATACACAAGCTCAAGGGCCGTTATCTACGCAGTCAAACCTTTTGACAAGATAATAAAGAAGACCTTCCCCGACGTGGTAAAGCCCGATGAGGAAACTGACAAGAAGGTCAGGGAGAAATTTGCTGACCTCTTCACCGTCAAGAAATAGGCTTACTCCCACATTTTCCTTTTTTGCATATATTTCTAATTTATCCTGATTTTTTCCTATTAATAATACTGGGCTACAAGGCGATTATGACAATCCTATCACAAATAAAAAAAGAAAATTTTTTGGAAATTAGATGTTTAAAAATTACAGGGAAGTTATCTCAGTTCCCTTTGTTTCCTTGAGCCCGAAGTACCCTACCAGCTGGACTACTGCACCAACAAGCATTGCAATGGCCATTGCCATTCCAAGGTGAGCGATTCCACCCAGCGCCCCGTACAGGAATGGAATAACCAGTGGGGCAGAACCTCCTGCGACTCCCCTTCCCACCATGTAACCGAAGTTTGTGGCGGTGGAACGCATCTTCGTGGGGAAATGCTCACTGTACCATACACCGTATTCTGCTGATACGCCCTGCCCTATTGATACGAAGGTATATGCGTAAAACAGCGGGAACATTATGAGCCCGGCGTATGATATGTGTGCAATCACAGTGTACATGAAGGCTATGACAGAAACAAGGTAGAATGCACCAAAGACTATGGCAGTGGATTTCCTTCCGAACTTGTCAGCAGCCCATCCGTTGAGCACATAGAAAGGAACTGCAATGGCCTGTCCCAGGACAAGTATGAGTGTGAACTGATTTATCAGATATCCTATGGACTGTGTAAGGCCATATCCCACCACGAGAAGTGTCGGCATGAAACTGGCATATGAGAAGTATATGAACAGGTTGGCGCCACCAATGAGAAGTGCAAACCAGGCGTACCTTCTGTAATCCTTGTTCAGCAGCACCTGAATAATCGGAGACCTGACATCATAATCCTTTGGCAACTCTCCAGCTTTCCTCTTCCTGTTGTATTCGAGCCACTGTTTGGACTCAGGAAGCACGAATTTGACAACCGGCAATCCAACAAGCCCGATCA
This sequence comes from Thermoplasmata archaeon, assembly GCA_021850835.1. The sequence continues at coordinate 315 of JAJZKS010000090.1, read as the reverse complement.
CTCCCGCCACGACAAATGAGTATCTCCAGGACAGCGGGTTTCCGAATCCCAGTGCGGTTATGGCAATTCCGGCTGTAAGTGCACCAACGATGGAGCCGATGATGAAAACGCTCTGTAGTAGCCCTCCGCCGGTCGCTCTCGTCTTAGAGCTCCAGACTTCAGATATCTGGGCAAATCCAATGCCCCACTCTCCACCTATGCCAAGTCCCTCAATTGCCCTAAGGGTGTATAACTGCCATAGTTGGGTTACGCCTGCAGTTGCAAGAGTGGTGACTCCGAAAATCCCAATGGAGAGCATAAGCCCAACTTGCCTAA
>JAJZKS010000089.1 GCA_021850835.1 Thermoplasmata archaeon | reverse complement strand
GACTATAGTGAGCATCCTCTTTTTGCCGTATATATCTCCGAGTTTCCCGACTACGGGAGTCAGTGCTACTCCTCCCACAAGATATGCTGAGAGCAGCAGGCTGACCTGCGCAGATGTTACTCTGAAGTCATGTGCTATTGTGGGGAGAGAAGGCGTCAGCATACCCTCTATGTACATGACAATAAGAACAAGCCCTGCTAGAATGAGCATTACTCTGGTAGCGTATTTGCTGTCGTATTCCGACATGCTTTTGTAATCAGCTGGTTGCGATTCGGTCATAATATATCCTTCCCTTTCCTTTGCGTGTTTTCCATGACTACTTTCCTGACTTTCAGGGCAAGCCCGGAAAGTATCTGCCCGAGTTCATTGAGCCTCAACTCGTCGGTGCCTTCCAGCATACTGTCCATCAACTTCTCCTGGTATTTCTCCATTCTGGAGAATAATTCCAGGCTCTTCTCCGTAAGCATGATCAATGTTCCCCTCCGGTCATCTGGATCTGGCTGCCGCCTTACCCAACCCTGGGATTCAAGCGTATCTGTGAGACCCGTTACTGTGGGATTGCTGACTTTCAGGAAACTTGCCATTGTTGAGAGATGCTGTGGACCATGCATGCTGATGTATTTCAACAGGAAATACTGTGGCATCACGAGGTTTTCTCCCCTGACAATCTCCATCTGGAGAAACATTATCTCCTGATGAAGTGCCTTCAACCCTTCCAAGAAAGCCAAGGCGTTTTTACCGCTTGAAATTGACTTCCTATCATCCATTGAATTTGTAGCAGACATGGGTTCAGGCTAATTATTTAGGCATACTTAAAGATTTGTAATAGCTAACTATTTACAAGTAAAACAAATTGTAGTATCTTTCGTTAAAGAATGATCAATGTTGCCCAGTTTAGATAAAATGACGGACTCTAAATTAATTACCAAGGTGTGCATCGGGTGAGAAATGAAAGCGATCTGGCTATTGATCCCATACGTGGTCTTCACATCCCTTTCATATTATTTCGCAAAGGATGGACTTTTCTATGCATCACCATTTCTTTTCATGGGACTCAGGTATCTTATCGCAGGCCTGATACTCCTGACAGTTGCCAGGAAACTGGTGGTTACAAGAAACCTGATCTATCTTTCCATAATGACTGCCACCAGTACAATGTTCTGGGCTTTTGGCCTGCTTTACGTCTCGCCTTCCGAATCGGCTGTCCTCAGCTACTCAATGCCCCTTTTCTCGCTTCCAATTGCGTTCTTCATGGTCAGTGAAAAACCGTCGGCCCTGGAGCTGGCTGGCATAATTATAGGATTTTCGGGGATACTGATATACGGCTTCCCCCTGATTCACGGGTTCACTGCTCTGGGCGTGGCCCTGACGGTAATCAATGCATTCTTCTGGGCAATGTTCACGGTGTTCTACAGAAAATTGAGAGAGGAGGATCCTGTGAGCGTGAATGCATCGCAGTTCCTCATTGGGGCCGCAATAATGCTAGCTCTGTCCCCGTTGGGTTTCAGGGCGGACCTCACTGCATCCTTCGCTATTGATCTGCTCTGGATGGCAACCCTCGGAGGAGCAGCCCAGTTCCTTCTCTGGAATTTCATGATACGCAGAAGCAGGGTCAACAGGATAACTGTGCTGGCATTTTCAGTGCCTATTTTTACCATGGCACTTGGTGCAGTAATGGCAATGGCCATACCTGACCTTTTCTCCCTTATCGGCGTGTCGGTTATGTTCACAGGGATAGTTCTTTCAAGACTAAAGGGCGGAATATCCTTCATTAAGCTTCGTAACAATGAGACACAACATTAACTGGAAACAATGAGTTTCTGTACAAAATCAAGCTTTTAAATTGCTAGAATGTGAAAGCATATGCAAATATTAAAAAAATGGATTTAGTCGTATCCACATCCACACTGTATAACCTCTATTTCGGACTCGTGTTCAGTTCCGCATTTCCTGCAGACGTATTCCGTCATCTCCAGATCAGGCACCTCCATAAATTTAGAGTAACAGGTGGAATATAAATTTTGCCGTAATGTGTTTCGGCATTTGCAGAATATTTCGCTCTTATACTTCAGCTGAGAGGCATATAAGCGGCTTTCGCCTGGCTCGCTTGTCCCATCGGTTACTGGGGAAAATTGGCGCGATAAATTATATAAATTGAGAACATGGCAAAAGGTTGAAGCCTTTCAAAATCGATGCACTGGACCTCACAATCGTAGAAATGCTTGAAAAAGACTGTTCCTTAACTTACAATGAAATTGCCGAGAAAACTGGGAAGAATCTGTGGACTGTGAGGGACAGGATGATATTACTAAAGAAGAGAGAGATCATAAGAGGGTGCAGGGCTGATGTGGATTACTCAAAACTTGGCTATGAGTGCAGGGCTCTTATCGACTTCAATGTGCCTGCGGACAAGATCGATGCACTAGTTAGTTTCATAAGAACCCAGCAACGGATCAAGAAGCTCACGGTGACAACCGGGCAAAGAAGATTCATGATCGACGTAATCGGGGCCAATTGCGCAGAGATAAGAGAATATGCAAGAAAAGTTTTGCCGGCTTACGGAATATATGATATTGACCTCGAGGTTGTTCTTGATCAGGTTCCATAAATTACAGAATCCATAGCAAATTTTGTATGGATTTGAGCTTTATTTGACAAAAATTACTGCGATTGCTTATTTAAAAAAATGCCCATCGCAAATTATGAACAGAGACTTGGAAGAAATAAAGAGATTTGCAGTCTCCACCCTTGGCGAGATGCCCGAGGTAATAGAACTTGTTGGCAATTTTAGCACCGAAACGGCGAAAGAACAGTTCAGAGAGAATTTAACGCTGTATCTTGGAAGAAAAAATGTTCCCAACAAGACACTTGCATTGATTGCCATGGCGGTATCTCTGGCGAACGGCCAGGAGAAATCTTCCATGATACACTTCAAACTGGCCAGGAAATTTGGTGCGGATCCTCTTGATATACTTGACTCCATTAAGGCGGCAAAAATGGCCCTGATGGCTTCCACGCTTTCCTCCATGAGTGCCATTTATCCAGTGATAGAGAAAAATTTCCCGCAGCCAGTTAGCCCGGAGGTTGAAAAAATACTTGATAAAGTGAAGAAAGAGTCAGGAATGGGATTTCTGCCTGACAACCTCGATGCAATTTCCAGGATATCATTCGACATCCTGAACGAACATCTGAAAGAAAAAAAAGAGTTGCTATCGCCATACAAACTGGAACAGAAATTCATGTTTCTTATATCATTTGCCGTAAGCATTTCCATAAGATATGAAGAGTGCGCCGTTGTATACCTGAGCCAGTTCTTCAGGCTTGGAGGAACAGTACCGGAAATGGAGGATGCTATTTCCATCGCCAGGTTCATAACGGGTAACAGGGTTCTGACCTCTGCCATAAATATTCTGAGAGGAATGGAAACCACGAAGACGGGGGACCTGCCCAACTGATGACTCCTCATATTCTAATGTATGTGATTCGATGAAAAACAGCACGCTTAATCTATTCGGATCTGAATGGTTCGGAATTTCCATTTCAACTCTCGCACTGTCCCAGATATATATACTCATATTCGAGCTTACAGGTAGATATGCATTTCACGAAGTTGCCGAAGTCATGATGATCCTTGGGTGGTCCATATTTGCTGTTTTATTTTTTCTCTGGGCAGCCAGGGCGATAAAGACTGGGGAGAAGATAATGTCTCACTGGGATAACCTGACGAGATTGAGTTTTCTAGCCCTTATACCAATCGTTGGCTTTGTGGGCAACTATCAGTTGATCTATTTCTTCCATATTTCAGCAATTGCTGCAGAAGTATCCTTAGCTAATTTCTACTTTGAGTATTTTCTTGCACTGATGCTTGGCGTTCTCCTTGGCTACCGACTGTACACAAAAGAGATCAATCCCCGCGAAATGAACTATGCCATTGTGATTCCTCCACTGGCAATTGGAACCAGCGTTTTCCTTGCCCCAGAACTTATGAGCTACTATGGCGGAGTGGAAAGCCAGTACATATTTTTCTTCATGGTGATGGGGCTTGGAATTTTCTTCTTCTTGTACTTATTCATTGGATCTCTTGCCCTTTCCGGTCACGTTGCCACCAAGATACACGACGCTCTTCCTACTACGATGCTCCCGGTTGGAATTGCCAGCCTCATAGTGATAAACCTGGTTACACTTTCTGGTTCGGGAATGGTAAATCATATTGGCATTGGCCAGACAACCGTGAACTTTCTGTCTGTGATGCTTTGGGGGTTTGAAGTCTGGAACTTCCTTGTCGTTACTATAATAATATTCACGAGGCCCTCAAAGGGTAGCTTAAGCGTCTGGGCATACGGTTTTCCCCTGGGCCTTTTTGCGACATCAACCATAAAGATAATGGACATGACAGGGTTTGGAGGATTGATATGGACATTCACTGTGATTGCCGTGGCACTAAACGCTTTCTGGATATACGGATGGATAAATACTGCCTCGTTCCTTAGGGGAAAGTTAACAAAAGCAAGGGATCAGGCCAAAAGATCGTAGGCTGATGCCGTTTCCGGTGTATGGAAATCTATTATTTCTAACTTTTATGGTTACTTAAACTTGAAATGGCAACAGACAAAACCTCGAAAATACCTGGATCTCATTGGCCAGCTTCGACTCTCCCTGCTTCCCTGTACCATTTGATTGCCTCTTCCTGGATCTCAAATATCATCGCACCCTTTCCAGACTGGTAAGAATCAATGTCGTAGGGATGTTTTTCCGCAAGACCTGCCTTAAGGGTGCCGTACTTCTCCGCAACCTGAGGATGTGCACGGAGATAATCCCTGAAGGCGATATGCCTCTCTACCTCAGGGTTCCCGAATTCAAATACGTGTACATGGTGGCTATGATCATCACCCACGGCCTTCTGGAAATATCGCCGGCCCGGTATGCCATTTTCACCAAACGCAGCGTATCCGACCTCTTCCATCGCTCCATTGAAACTGTCTACCTTGCTTATATCCTTTACGGCGATCAGTATGTCTATTATTGGCTTTGATTTCAGTCCGGGAACTGACGTACTACCTATATGAAAGATGCCCATTGCCTCCTCTCCCAGCACTTCATGGAGCAGATTTGCTTCCTCTCCAAATAGAACCTGATAATGTTCTTCCCATGGTTTAACCCTGACTTTTCTCATCGGGAAACAATATTGTATCTGGTATTATATAGCTAACTGAGCTCAAATGACGGCTAACTCAGTTAATGATCGCAGCAGATTGGCCCTGGCCAAAGCGGTTTGAATAGATGTGCCATTAAACCCTCAATTTGATTTGCAGCCCAACGATGAGGTGAAGGTGACCCTTGCAGGCCCCTACTTGTTTTCCTGTTCCATGTTTATAACGATGCTTGTAGCCGATGGATCATATTAAGCCCCGATCTCTAACAAATGTTTACATATGGAGTCCAGTTATAACATTAAGTTGCAGTCATCCCTCTTTTTCAGCTCCAATTTTCCTTCCGTTCCAGATGAGGAAATCATTTCTGAATTGAGGAGCAACTTTGCAGTTGAGTATGGCTCCCGACCAGGAATAGAGCAGGAGATGTCATGGCGTGGATCCTTGAATGCGATGAAGAATTTCGTATCGGAGAGCACTGCGGTGTTCATGGAGCTGAAATTCCCTATTGGTCTTGAAAGGGCGGATTACTTGCTGCTTCGCCATGGACGGGCACTGGTGGTCGAGGCGAAGGGCTGGAAAACCTACAGGAAACTAGATGAATTCTCGGTTAGCGGAGATTCCTCTATGCACATCGATCCATGCTATCAGGTCGAGAATTATGTGTCAAAACTCAGGAACTTTCATACAGCTTCGAGAACCATAGGCTTTGATGGCGTTGTATACATGTATCATACCACGGATGGGGACAAGTGCAGGGTTATTTACAATGGGCAGGAACTTCAAAGCGAACTGCAGTTGTTGCCGAAGCAGGCTGCCACCGAAAAGGATATCATGGCAATAGAAGAGGGATCATTCGAAACCGGCAGAAGATTGATAGATTATGTCCAGGCAAACATAGGCAAAATACTTCAAGATGCCTCCATGGCTTTCCTCAATGCTGGCTTCGGGCTCTCCGAAGAGCAGATTAAAATCATTTCCCACGTCATGAATGATCTTGCTCACCAGGAACAGTTGGTTTTCCTCGTGAGCGGGGGGATGGGATCGGGAAAAACGCTGGTGGCACTGGCGCTGCTTTTTGAATCCATCAAGAGAGGTTATGGCGCCCTGCTTGCTTATAGAAACAACAGGCTAATTAACACATTGAGACAGGTTCTAGGTCCCAGATTCGCACCTCTCCTGCAGTATTACTCAACTGGTTCAATGGCAAACTTCAGGGGCATCGGTGAAAGGAATTTCGATCCGGGCAAGTTGAAGAACATACGCCTGATCATATATGACGAGGCGCAGAGAATGACCAGGGATGTGATTGCAACTACCTTGGAGAGACCTCTCACATCAGTTTATTTTTACGATGAGGATCAGATCTTGCTGGGTGATGAGTCGGGCACATCAGCGACTTTCTCGGAACTGGCACGCAAGAAGGGCAGGAGAGTGGTTGAAATTCATCTTGAGGGTTTCTACAGGGTCCTTGGAGGCAGAGATTATGATCATTTCTTAAGTTCAATTTTCTCCGGGAATATTGCAATGAAGCCTTTGCAGTACGATTTCCGCCTTTTTTCCAATATCAGGGAGATGTTGCGCACCATGGAAGAAAGAAAGACCGAACCTGATTCGGTTAGACCTCCAAAACTCGCGTTACTTGCATCATTCACGAAAAGTGATGGAAGAAAGGAGAAGAGGCGTGTATTTGATCCTGAAATTCTTTGGCTGATGGATGAAAAGACGGAATACCCAGCATATTGGACCGGAAAGAAGGATCCCTTGCAGTACTGCGCTTCCATTTATGGATCGCAGGGGTTTGAATCCGACTACGTGGGGCTGATCTGGGGCGAAGACCTTGTGTGGAGGGGATCCTGGACCATACAGC
>JAJZKS010000088.1 GCA_021850835.1 Thermoplasmata archaeon | reverse complement strand
GAGGCTTCATGGTGATCCTGATGATACCGCCTTCAAGCTTCACAAGCTCACTGTCCAGACGCATGGAGAGTTTGTTCACTTCAGGATATTTCTTTCCTCCCCTGTTCTTCCTGAATGATCTCAGTATGGCAATGGATGATCTGCAAACAGGATTGATGTGATGCTTCGCATATCCATACGAGGAATCATACCATGGCTTGATCTCCCTCCTGAGATCGATTGGAGAGGGAATTTTTCCATTGGTTCTCCTCATTTCTTCCGCTTTCAGGAGGCCGTAGTGTATGGCATCCTGCATGTCCTTCAAGTAATCGGTGACCTGTGGGGATGGTTCATAGTGCCACCATATGGTACGTTTCTCTCCTGATGATCTCCATGGATGTGAGGAAGGCACAGTTCTGTTCATTGTAAATGGCAGAAGTGCTTTTCCCTTGCCTCCAGGAAAATGAGTAAATGAGATCTGGATAGGATTATGTAACATTACACGATATCAATCAATATTTTCCATTAACTGTTAGAGCCCTACCCCGTACCAGATAATTCCCGCCACAATGGTGAGAGTTGACATAATTTCATTCATGCAGTCTTTTTACTTGAAGTCCGCCTCTGAGCAAGATAGAAGTTCCTCATAGATGGGAGTGGCGCGAGGATGAGCGAAACAACTCCGAAACCTCCTATCAGGGCCCAGAGGAATGTGAATCCCGTGGCTGAATAGAAAAGCACCACCTGGGTTGCAATCCAGACTATCTCAAGGACACCGAGCACCATTGTGCCGTATAACGACCATTTCTTTTCAGTCAGGAGGCCATAAATCAGCACAGCTGGGAAGACAGAGAATACCATGACAAGCCAGACGCCGAAGATAAGAAAATCTTCTACATACGGGATATACGGAAGTGCAAAGTCAATTCCCATGGATTTGCCGGTTGGGTCCATGATAAAATTTATTCCACCGTAAAGTGCAGACGCCATAAGTGCAGCGTCAATTCCGCAAAGCACAATGGCGCTCCAAGGGGGTCTCATACTTCCGCCTCAGGTTAAACTAACTGAGCCGGGCTAATAGGTACATTCTTTAACTGATAAGTTCAATCTTGCCATGGAATTATACAGATAGGGTCCCATGCGATTTCATGTTGTTCCGGAAAGAAATAAATAGAAATTACTGCTGAGATGAACAGTGCCTTCTCTGATATCCGGCAACAATAAGGTGTTTGCAGTACTCGCATTCTACGGTGCTGGAATGTTCATCGCTGGTTTTACTCTCCAAGCTTTTGCCCCCACATTTCTCTTTACTGACTTGGGAATTGCGCTCCTGCCATCGGGCGGTTTTCTTATGATGCATGGAACAATTTTATCTACATGGGGAAAGTGGACTCATGAAAGGTTTCCTGGCAAGTATGCTGGCTTTTACATAGCAGCTATGTGCCTAGGTCTTGTACTCTCTGCTATACCTGTATTTTACCCCTCATCTTACCTGTTATTTGAGCTTCCCGGCCCCATAGTGTTCGCGTATGGTTTTATCTTGTTCATGATGCAGATCAAGAAGAAATACGGAACAGCAAACCTGCAGCTTGTATTCTTATCACTTATCCTCCTTGCTGCAGGAACGCTGATCCCAGTTTACCTCAACCTGTTCCAAAATAGTCCCTTCATCTCCCTTGCCATTATACCTGCCATAACCGGAGTCTTTCTGCTTTACATTCCCATGTTCGGTAAAAGTTTTAGGTACTGGCAGAGGCAAGGATACTTCCAATAAATCTCTCAAATCAGTTTCCAGTACGCTATTGCCTGCCTCCACCCCGTTTAGTGTAATAAAGCAAAACCGCAGCTGCCGTAATCACAATAGCAACCAATGTCAAGAGATAGTAAAGGGCAGAATTGGACAATATTCCTCCTGAAGAGTTTCCAGGCTGTTTATATAATGTGAGGTTGAAATTAAGGTATATCGTCGTGTTGTTTCCCTGGACAGCGAATGTCGTATTGGAATTCTCCAGTGTTCCCTGGACCTCATATAAGGTCTTGTTAATTGTCACGTAGTCTCCAGAGACAGAGGCATTGAAATCGAAAGTACCGTTTGGAACTTGTAAAGTCTCAGCCACGAATGCCGTCATGGCATAGGGAGTCTCATCATATATAACAGGAAACCCACCAACCATCCATGGGAGCCCTAGCGTTGCTGCTTTCCCTTCCTCAACGAAGGTTACGTTGTATCCTCTCTGGAACATCTCAGAGAGGTTTAGCCCCTTTCCATTCAATACAAAATTCATGGTTGGGGAATAGTAGTCCAATGCAACGGGATGGATAGAATACGATGCATTTGGCAAATAGAGGATGAGGGAACTGTTTTTACCTGGATGATAGCCTGAATAATTGATAGTGGTTCCATTTGGATAACCAGTAGCATAACTGTAGGGAATACCCCACTCAGTTCCATTCTTAAGATCTTCCCTTGTTATGTTTACCCGATAAAAAGTCAGGTTGATATTCACAGGTGAGCCATTGACAGTGATGTTGCTGACCATACCGAGGATGGAGTCCACCGGGTCCAGATATGTGCCTGCATTTAGGGAATAAGTCCCGTTGGATACAAACTCGGACAGAGTTTCTCTGAAGGGGGGAGTGGAAACTCCTCCATTGTTGCTTTTATTCGTTATATCTTTGAGGGTGAAACCCCATGGAAATCCCTGGGGAAGCCCTTTTTCAGTTACGCTGACATTGAACTGCTCAACGAAGGTTATGTTTACGGTCACTGGATAATCAGTAACTGTAACGTAAATATTCCCCTGTTCAGCCAGGTATGGTCCGTTTGCACCTAAAGAGAATGAATACGAACCTGCATATTCGTAGTAGGTTATGGTTGAACCGATGCTTGTTTTCGCCTTTCCTCCATAATACGATCCATTAGCAGGCCCTATATATGAATACCAGAGCATTCCGGGGGGCAGGCCATGTTCTATGAGCTTTATTGTGTATTGCTGGTCTGTTTGGGCCGATAGTACCGTTCCCGTCTTTGGCTGTTTCACATTGGTGGCCATTGTGGAAAAAAGCGAAGCAGACTGCAGAATAAGAAAGCCAATGGTTAAGATTGCCAGAATTCTAATTCTAGGGCCCATTACAGTTACATAATTTATTATCTTATAAGTATTTAATTGGAAAACAATAAATAACAAATGTATCTGGCAATTGGAAGGTCTTCTCGCATACTACGCAATTATAAGGCAAAAGCAATATCGCATGATTGAATTGGTTTTGTATAATGCGTGAAGAGACATTCCTCCAGAGGAACGGCATCATTAAATTGCGTTCGCTTTTCCTTTTGTTCTTCCTGCTTGAGATGATAGTCTACTTTGTCATTTCAGCTATTCCATACAGCAATCCTGCCCTGGTAACGCAGCTGCAGTCCCAGCAGAATTCAACTTATTCGCTGGACCTTGTTGGAATGATATTCTGGATCTTTTCCCATAACCTGCTCATCGCCACCATCGAATTCATCCCAATCGTGGGCCAGTTCCTCTTTGTGTACTCCATAGTTGCCACGCCCCTGGCCCTTGCTGCAACATCCACCTTTATGGGGGTTCCCGGAATTCTGACGTTCATATCGCTTCTCCTCATACCAGACACAATCATTGAAATGCCGTCATATGCAGTTGCGGCTGCTACAAGCATCTACATGTTCTACATTCTTGTAAAATCACGTTCCAGCTTTAGGGCAAAGATGAGGAAAATCCTTTCCATGTATCTCTTTGTGGTTCTGGAACTGTTCATAGCAGGGACTTTTGAATCTGTGGCCATACAGATAGGCCTGACTCTTCCAGCATCAGAGAGTGCAACCTATGTCCTCCTTCTGTGGATCCCGGCTGCGGTTGTGATCTATATCCTGTTCAGGCTGTTCAGGCGCATAAACAGGGATGAGTATGGTAGAACTGAGGAGATCGCTACAGACTATTTTCAATTTAATTGAAGAATCTGCACTCCCGGGGCAATGGGTTCTCTCATACACTAATGAAATAGTTGCTTCATGCCATTTCAACTTGAGGGAACCCCTTTAGTTGATTCCCAACCTCTCGACCATTTAGTGGAAACAATTAATATCCGTTTTTCAGATGGATGCCAATCTGGTGAATCTTGGAGAACAAAATAGCTGAGCAAAAAGAAAAAGCAGAATTCGGGCCAGTCTTTTCCAGGCTATATTCATTCTTTTCCTCACGATCAAGAAGCCAGAGAAAAGTGTATTCCACCATTACAGAGGATGTGGCTTCATTCAATCCGACATCTATACTTGAAATGGGAAGTGGGCCCGGAATAGAAGCAGCAATGATCGCCCAGCGAATTCCTCATGTGAAGATCACGTGCATTGACCCTTCACCCACCATGGTCAAAATAGCCAATGACAGATTCACGAAACTTTCAATAAACGACAGGGCAGTAAGCAAAGTGGGATACAGCAGCGATACAGGCATAGAAGGCAAATTTGACATAATTTTCTGCTCCCAGTCATTCCATCACTGGGAAAATGGAATACAGGATGTGGCTAACCTGATGGAAAAGCATATGGTCCAAGGCACTTTCATTATTTATGAGAGCCTGGTTGCGGATTCGGGGAAAGACAATAAATCCAGGCACAGACATGGAATGTCAAGGGAATTTGCAGAGTCAACAGAAGTTCAGGGTACAGTGAAAACAGTCAAAATTCAGGATGGTTTGGTTACACTAAGGTTCACTAAGAAAAAATAAGTATTTGAAAAAGGAATTTTGAAATAGTCTGATGGAAAAAAGAATTTTAGTGGAATATGATGTTCCACTGGCTTACATCAGCAACCTTCCGCCATCCACAACCACAAGGCTCCCGGTCATGTAGTCGGAGGCACTTGAAGCCAGGAATACGGCAACTTTTGCAATGTCGTCCGGCGTGCCCATTCTTCCCATGGGAATCTGTTTCTTGAAATCCTCGAGTATTCTCCTTATTTCCTCTGTTGCCGGAGTCCCCGATCCGGACATTCCTGTGCCTTCGGTTGCAATCCCTCCAGGGGCGATCGCATTCACAGTTATTCCTGATTTTGCCACTTCAAGCGCGAAGTTCTTTGTGAACATAAGCACGCCGCCCTTTGAAGCATCATATGCAGCGAGCCCAACAGAAGAAGGATGAATGCTGTCTATTGAAGCTATGTTGACAATCTTGCCATGGATTTTCTGCTTTATCATCTCCTTTGCAGCAGCCTTGCTTGTGAACGCAAGGGCCCTCAGGTTCAGGTGGTAGACCTTGTCAAACAGCTGGGGTGACATATCCAGCATGGGCACTGTAGGATAAATTCCTGCATTGTTCACTAGTATGTCTATGCCTCCGAAGTCCTTGACCATCTCCGTCAACATGAGGTCCGGTGCCTCGACATCCAGCAGGTCCACATCCATTACAGAAACGGAATGCCTGTTGCTTTCCGGCAGGCTGCTCATATATTTTTCAACAGGGCTGGTCACTTTGTCTGCTACCAGGACCTTGGCTCCTGAATCCACGAATCTCCTTACTATTCCCATGCCTATTCCCATTGCTCCACCCGTGACAAGGGCTCTTTTGCCCGCAAGGGAGAATGGGTTTGTTGTTTCCACATGCACTTGCATCCCCAACACCTCTGAGTAAAAAATCCGGTTCAATATATGACTGGAATCCCTAACTCATGAATCGGTTTTCACCCAGAATTTTACCAAATCCTGTGCCAATGGAAACAATCGTAATATGGGACGATTCAACTGAATACTTTCAGATGTCGTTAATATTCGAGGTGAACATTGTAAAATAGTGGGAAACATGCCTGATGTTAAAAGACGAAACGTGACCTCTGAAATTTCAGTTCAGGTTGGCAATATCTCCCTGCCCGGAATCCTTAACTTACCCGATGACTTCCGCTGCACTGTCATATTTGCGCATGGAAGCGGAAGCAGCAGGCTCAGTTCCAGAAACAGGTTTGTTGCCGAGGAACTCAACAGGGGTGGCATTGCAACACTGCTTTTTGACCTGCTGAGCGAGCAGGAATCTGTGTTCAGGAAAAATGTGTTCGACATAGAACTACTTTCCCACAGGCTCCTTCTTGCCACGAACTGGGTTGCACAAAACCTTCCGGATGGAGGGAGGGGAATAGGATACTTCGGGGCAAGTACTGGAGCAGCTGCTGCTCTCAAAGCCGCTTCAGAGTCTCCCATTCCGATCGGTGCCATAGTCTCCCGTGGGGGGAGGCCTGATATGGCCATGGAATATCTCTCCAAAATAACTGCACCTACTTTGTTCATAGTAGGTTCCAGGGATTATGAGGTAGTGGAACTCAATGAAACGGCATATGAAAGACTGAACTGCACGAAGAAACTGGAACTTGTGCGGAATGCCACTCACCTCTTCGAGGAGGAAGGTACGCTGGAACACGTTGCAGAATCAGCAAAGAATTGGTTCCTGGAACACCTACCTGCAGTTTACATAAGCAAGGCAGAACAGTAGTGGTTTACGACCATTCATTTTCTATGAAGTCCATATGACAATCAAAGAATGTCATACTAATACACCGTACGCCCCACATGGCAATTTTCAATTGAAGAGTCCAGCGATGTAGTTTGCAATGGAAGTTGCTCATCATTTTTGTTCTTTGAACATGCTTTTAAAAATGTTTTTAGAAAACTGAGCAAAAAAATTCATTATTTAACAGGAAGTAGGTCAGTTGATCAACAAAGATTTAAATATTGATACATTTTTCTTTTTATTTAATGAGAATCAGACATTTTAATTCTCTGATAAGCTTCCTCGGAGGTTTATAAGTGACAGAAAGCAATTCCGCTGTTCAAACAGCGGTTGTAAAGGCCGAATCAACAAGTGGACTGCTTACAATGGGCGTCATAGTTGCCCTGGGTCTTTTCCTTGTGGGGTTCGACTCCATGATTTTCCTTTTTGGTGGTGCCTTCGTTGACAAGATCACAAATGTCAGCACCTCAACCCTTGGGATCATGGCCACTGCCTACACACTTGGTATCGTGATATTCAGTTTCGCAGGCGGGTATATTTTCGACA
>JAJZKS010000087.1 GCA_021850835.1 Thermoplasmata archaeon | reverse complement strand
CTATGATACAGTGGGCTGGAGATATTACTTCATAGTGGTGCTGATACCGTTCTTCTTTGTCCTTCCATTCCTCTATTTCGTGAAGGAATCGGATATCTTCGTCAGGACAAAAGCCAAGAGGAAAACGACAGACCATGTATACAGGGCAATGTTTGCAAAGGGCCAGATGAGGAAGACCTTCCTTGTCACCCTCGCTGCATCCATCGGTATCCTTGGATATGATAACCTGACTGAGAACCAGTTTCCCACTTTCCTGGGATTAGTTAACCATGTTTCCCACCCGGACATTGCAACACTGGTGCTCATTGGTGCACTGGGAGCATTTGCAGGGTCAATAGTGGGTGGACTGGTTTCACAGAGAATGGGAAGAAAACCCTTTGGAATTATTGGCCTGATCGTAATGATCCCGCTGAGTCTCCTGTTCCTGTACCTTGGTGGCCTGAAGGGCACTGAGTACTACATGATACTCCTGACAATCCTGCCGTTCTATTTCGTTCCGGCACTGACAAAGGTCAACCTTACACTGTTCCTCAATGAAACATTCCCGACAGGATTGAGGTCAACGGGAGTCGGCGTTAACTGGAATCTTGGATACGGAGTAGCAGCGATATGGCCCCTGTTTATCACTTACGGGTTCAAGATATACGGGTTATCTTTCTACGCGGTAGGCCAGACCATTTTCCTTGTGCTTCTGTCCATTGTTGCACTTGCAGCATTTGTCTTATCAAAGGAGCCCATTGGAAATATTTCCAGAGAAGAAATAACCCTGTCCAAGGAAACTGCAAACTAAACCCATTTTTTCCCTTTTTTTATTTATAATTTATAAACATAGAATTTTTTCCCATAGGTTTTTGTCCCAATTCAATGGCTTATTCAACTTCCAATGCGTGTTTCAAAACAGGATGTTGAAAGTTAGGGCCCATAAATGGCCCGATATAGAAATCATGGGTGCTTCAGTATGACATTGAGAAGGACCTGGTTTTCCTTTTCATGCATGTGATCAAGTGAATCCTCAAGTGCAGGCATAACGTCATCAGATTTTTCCACTCGCATTGTGTATGCCCCGCAGGACTGTGCAACATGCTCAAACTCCGGTGAAGGGCTTAGAACTGTGCCCGGGAAATTGTGGGTTTTCACTGCCTTGCCTTCTGGGTACATTTTAGCTACGGGCCCTCTTGAAGCCATCCACGCATGATTGTTGTAAATCACAGTCATGATTGGTAACTTGCTTGCCCTGGATACAAAGTGGCTTGCTATGGGCTCATTGTACATATAGGAGCCATCCCCGAGAAGGACTATAACATCAGAATCCGGAGATGCAAGTTTTGCCCCGAGTGCAGCGCCCATGGACCAGCCAAGCCCGCCGAAGGGTGGAGTGCTGAAAGTTCTCCCAAAACTGCTTATTGGCGCATATTCGTAAAATGGCGATCTCACAGTTTCGGTAAATACTATCTTCCTGTCATCCAGAATGCTTCCTATGCAGTAGGAGAGCCACCTTGGGTCTATGGGAGTGTCATCCTTGTGATCCTTCGCCTCTTTCATGTATGAGGCCATCATTGCTTCATGGTCACTGCTTACCCTGGACCTCCTTTCTTTGACGGTTTTCCCGGTTTCAACGGATTTGGCAAGTTTAAGGGCAACTTCCCCGTTCAGCATTTTCAGGGCTGTTTGTGCATCTGCCCTGATCCTAATATCAGCCCTGAATCCCCAGGTAGGCATCCTTTCCTTCATGGGATCAACATCAAGGTGAATGACAGTTGCATCAGGATCCGGCTCAACAGAGTTTGGGAACCATGGCACGTCCACATCCAGCACAAGCAGAAGGTCTGCAGATTTCATGTACTCATTGAAAAGCTTGCCACCGATTGGCCCCACAAACATCTGTGAAGTTGTTGGAAAATTCATGTAATAGAAATTCTGTGCAACCGGGATAGCCATGAATTCAGACAGTTTAAGCAATTCCTCAGGCGCCCCAAGATTCCTTCCTAACTGGCTTGTAATTATGAGTGGTTTCCTTGAACCAGTTATGAGGCTAGCCACCTTCTGGATGGTTTCATTTGATGGCACAACCGGTTCCGCAGGGCTCGGTTTCCTTACAGGAGAAGCTGGCGGAGCTTTCTCTGAGATTCGTTCTCTAGGAAGCGTCATGTATACAGGACCCTTGGGGTCACTCATGGCTACTTCATAGGCTCTTGCAAGTTCCTCTACGATCTGTTCCCCGAACCGGTGTTCCCAGTCCCATTTTGTGAACTGCCTAAGCATTGTTCCCTGGTCCCTCAGTTCCTGGTTCCAGTGGACAGGGATTTCCTTGCTTCCGAATACTGCCTTCTCAGTAACTGGGGTCCTTCCTGCGAACAGCATGAGGGGAATGTTCATGGATTGGGCGTTCAGGACATTGTTGAGTGAATTTGCGGTCCCAGGCGTAGTATGCACCATGACTGCCGCCGGGGTGTGTGTAATCATGTAATAGCCAATGGCCATTGCAACGGCAGGGCCCTCGTGGGGTACGAGGATAACCTCGGTCCGGGGAATATTTTCCATGGACATTTCTGCAAGACTCTCAATTATTGGGGCATAATCTGTCCCGGAGTTCATGAATGCGTATTTTACACCCAAGTTGTACAGTTGTTCAAGCAATACCCTTGAGACGGACTTTTCATTCCTGCCTCCCATGTTCACACTGTTGCCTTTGTTCGTAATAGCTTGCAATGTGTCCTTAGCTAAAGAAAATTTTGCTCTCTTAAAATCGTTTCACCGTGGAATCCAGAAAATTTTGTCAGCTGCTTTGAATTCTTATGGAAAGGAGAAATGGAGCAGGAAATTGTGCCACCCTTTTAAAATTATAAGGGGGGCACCTGGCACCGAACCAGGCCTACTTCCTGTCCTTCAATTCCCCAAGCAACTCCTCCCTTGAGAAAGGCAGGTTCCTTAACCTGACGCCGGTGGCGTTAAAAATTGCATTTCCAATTGCCGCAGTAACAGGGATTATGGGGATCTCACCCAGTGATTTTGGTCCGTACGGGTCAACTGTGTCGGTAAAGAAAACCTTGATCTTCGGGATCTGGGTCATGTTAGGAATTCTGTATAGCAAAAGGCTGGGATTCTCAATTGAACCATCAGTCTTCGATATGAGAAGCTTCTCTGTAAGTGCCATCCCAATTCCCATGACTATCCCCCCCTGTACCTGGCTCTCAGCTGTAAGCCTGTTCACAATCTCTCCGGAGTCGTGATACGCGAGGTAATCAGTGAGCTTGACTTCGCCGGTTTCCAGATCCACAGCAACCTCTGCGAAATGGGCTGCAAAAACGAATCTTTCCTCACCCTCCTTCAGGGTTGGTTCAGTGGTAACAGATTTTGTTATCCTTCCATTTCCAGAAGCCTGCATTAATTCCCTGACACTGGATAGGACACTGCCATTCCCGGAGCGGATGAGATTTCCTTCCTTTATTTCAAGTTTCGAACTGCTAATCCCATGAAGCTTCTCTCCAATTAATAGAAGATCTGCCTTGAGCTGACGTGATGCTTCCCTGACAGCTGTGCCTGTGAATCCTGTGGTCCTGCTTCCAGATTCCCCCACGGAGTAAGGGCTTGTCTCTGTGTCACCCCAAATAACTCTTGTATCCGCATAAGGTATCCCGACTTCTCCGGAGGCGATTAGTGCCATAGTGGTCTTTGCTCCCGTCCCTATATCTACCACTCCTGTATTCACTTCCAGTGTGCCCGAACTGTCAACGCTCACAATGGCTTCCCCATGCCCCAGCCCGGAATGCCATGACCCGATTGCAACGCCCACTCCTGTGGCTATTCCGCTTTTATTTCTTTGCTTTTCAGGCCTTTTCCACCTCTGTTTCCAGCCGAATTCCTCTGCTCCTTTGATTATACATTCTTCAAATC
Organism: Thermoplasmata archaeon; assembly: GCA_021850835.1. The sequence continues at coordinate 3,176 of JAJZKS010000087.1, read as the reverse complement.
CGTTTGATGTGAATCTTCCAGAGGGGGGATTCCTTATAAAATTCTTGAGCCGTATATCCACTGGATCTATGTCTAGTTCGTGGGCAAGTTCATCAACCATGGATTCAACAGAAAATGCAGATTGTGGGCCTGGAGGGGCACGCATGTGGCCCGTTGCAGGGGTATTCGTATAGACCCCATAGATTTCGGCATTCCAGGCTTCCGTCGAATAATAATGCTCTGGCCCCTCAATGAAGTGCCCACGCTTAATGTGACGTGTGTATGCACCTATATCACATTTGGCCTTTACCTCGACTGCATTGATCTTTCCGGCCCTGTCCGCTGCCATTCTAAGGTCCTGGTCAGTGGACCATCTTCCATGGACATTGATGAATTCATCCTCCCTGCTGTATTCCACCATGACCGGTTTCCCAGTCCTTCTGGAGCATATTGCTGCAATGAGGTCGTAATTCATTGAGTTGATCTTGTTGCCGAAACCGCCTCCCTTGTAGTATCCAATCACCCTCACTTTTTCCGGTTCAAGGCCAAGATCCTTTGCTATGCCGTTCCTGCACCCGTGTACACTCTGGGTAGCAGCAACAACCGTGAGATTGTCACCGTCCCACCACGCAAGGGATATTGCAGGCTCGAGCGGGACATTGTGAAGCCTCGAAGTTGAATAGTGCCTTTCCAGTACTACCTGGGATTTACTGAATTCTTCTTCAGAATCACCGTATTCAAACTTCAGTGGGCCAAGGAAATTTCCGTTATCCCATATCTTCAGTTGTGAGTTTCCAAGTGTTGACTCAATAGTAAAGGATGCGGGCAGTTCCTCATACTGCACGCCTACAAGCGATGCAGCCTTCCTTGCAGCAATTCTTGTTGTTGCCGTTACAGCCCCGATGCAATCCCCCACAAACCTGACGTGATCCGCAAATACCCTCCTCTCGTGTTCCCGTTCACCTGCCTGCCACACTGTGCTGTCATCCAGGCATGAGACGATATCCACAAATCCCGGGGTTTTTGCAGCCTCCGAGGAGTCGATGCCCTTGACAAAGCCATGAGGAACTGTGCTAGTAAATATTCTAGCATAAAGCATGTCCTTCACTTGCCAGTCAGCTGTGTACTTTGCCAGGCCCATTGCACGTTCCCTTGCATCGATCCTGGGCTCTGATACATGGGGTTTTTCACGCTGCCTCTCCATAACGGCTTCCATTACTTCGCCTTCCTCTTGCGACTGGTCTCGGATACTGCATGTAATATTTTGTTGTAAGCACCGCACCTGCATACATTTCCCGACATGCCTTCCCTTATCTCATTGTCATCCAGTTCCCTATCAGCATTATCTAGAAGGGAAGCCGCGGCTATTATCTGGCCAGACGTGCAGAAACCGCACTGAAGGGCATCACTTTCCATGAATGCTTTTTGCAGAGAGGCAGGTTCTCCATTCACTGAAAGGCCCTCGACCGTTACAATGCTCCCGCCGTGAGCTTCCGCTGCGAGCATTGTGCAAGAGCATACTGCGTGCCCGTTGAATAGAACTGAACAGGCTCCGCAGGCCGCTTCATCGCACCCTTTCTTTGCCCCGGTAAGGCCAAAAGTATCCCTTATGACATCCAGCAACGTTTCCCTTGTGTCCACCAGGGCGTTCACTTCTTTTCCATTTAGTTTGAACTTCAATTCAAAAGTCTGTGCTTCCATTTTCATATCACCCGGTTACCATCTGCACTGCGTTTCTCAATGCCTTCCCGGTGTAAACAGATAGCATTTCGCGTGTATAATCGGGAGATAGCTCTGCAGAGACGGGAGGATCGTACCTATCAGTGATCAGTCTTGAAACTTCCCGAATATCCTCACCTGTAATGCTTTCTTTTCCCCTCATGAGTGATTCGCATTCGCTTGCCCTGACTGCTGTTTCTCCCACTCCCCCAAGTGCTATGGCTGCATTAGTGAATTTAACGCCATCGTAATGCAGAGAAACTGAAACAATGAATACCGGGAAATCCCCATGCCCCAGAGTAAGTTTCTGGACATCATAACCCATTTTCATGTTTGATACAGGAAAAAATACCGATGTCAGAATCTCGTCATTGTGCAGATCAGTTTCAAGCGGGCCCTTGAAAAAATCTCTTGCCGACAGGACTCTTGTTTTCATGCCTGGCCCGGTAATGCATATTTGGGCATCGAGGGCCAGTGCAGTTGCACAGAGATCAGCAGCAGGATCACAATGGGAGAGGCTCCCGCCTATGGTCCCCCTGTTCCTCACAAGCGGATGGCCGATTCCAGATGCAGTCTTTGCAAGCAGCGGAATGTTCCTCCTGACCGGAACCGAACGTTCTATTTCATTGTAGGTCGCAAGGGCACCCACCCTTACTGAAGAAACCTTTCCTGAACCATCATTTGAAAGTTCGATGGTCTTCAGCTCGTGAATATTCTTAATATCCACAATACAGGGCATTTCCACCCCCATTTTCATCAGTGGTATGAGGCTCTGTCCCCCTGCAATAATCTTGGCTTCACCGTGATGTTCTGTTAGGATCTCAAAAGCTTCGTCAAGACTCAGTGGTGAGAAATACTGGAATGGTTCTAAAATCATCAGTTGAACACAAGAAAGCCGACGTCTTAAAGCTTTTTGAGCCGGGATCTGAAATTGCAGGCAAAGCCGGCAATTATGGGAGAGGATCAGGTGTTATCTGTGTGCCTGGCAATATTCTGCAGTTTAGCCAGAAAAGCATTAAAAACGACTATCAAATAGCGAAAATCCCTGAAAAATCTGCAAAAACAATAAAACCATGATAACTCTTATGTGGATCAATGAAAAACATAGATGTCCATTCGCATATGCTTCCAGACTCATCGATCCATGAACTATCCGGTGAGATAATACCCATTGGAAAGGGAGACTTGTATAACATAAAGGCACTCGGCAAGTCTGTTGCGCCAATGCCGAAGGGGTTCTTTGACATTGAAGCCAGAAAGAAAGAACTGGCCGGTATGGGTGTGGATGGCCAGATCATTTCACCCACCCATCATCTTTTCATGTATTCTGCAAAACTTGACGTGGCTGAGAAAGCATCCAGGGCGCAGAACAACGGTATAAGTGCAGTCTGCAGGCAGGAGCCTGACAGATTTTACGGCAATGCCACTCTTCCCATGCAGGATCCGGCTTCCTCTGTGAAGGAAATGGAAAGGGCATA